>DATEHX010000346.1:0-4780 GCA_035279345.1 Pyrinomonadaceae bacterium
GGCGAATGATCCGCACACGTAAATTCCTGCTCACGAACTCGATCGCGATCATGGTCGTACTCTTCGCGATGCTCGTGGCTCCTTCGCGCTTTGAAAGCACGGCGCTTCCAGGTGTTCGTCCACCTGCTACTCCGCTCGCCATTCCCTCGTCAACTCAATCCGCGCCAATGGAAGGTGTGTTCGCGCGCGTGCTCAGGCAAGTCGGACAGCGTCGCGCCGCGTTCGGTAGATACAATGCCCAGGAATCAAATATCGACGATGACGTACGACTCGCAAGCGCGGGCGACGTCGTGAAATTCACTCCACGCGCCACGGTCATTGGGTTCTTCGCGCCGTTTCCGCGCATGTGGTTTCAATCCGGCAGTTACGGATCGGCGGGACGTTTGCTGAGCGGCGCGGAAACGCTGGTAATGTATTTTTTGTACGTCGCGGCTGCTGCTTGCGTGTGGCGCAATCGAAGACGTCTCGAGATGTGGCTGCTGTTTCTCGTTGCCACGATGGGCACGATAGGCTTAGGGCTCGTAGTAGCAAACGCGGGCGCACTTTACCGGCTGCGTTACGTGTTCTGGATCATGTTCGTCATCATGGCGGCCGAGTCGCTGGTTCACTTCACGATCTTGCGAACCAACGCGACGAAGTCGTGAATGTCTTCTTCGGTCGTGTCGAACGACGCCATGAACCGGCATTCCGAGATCTCCTCGTTCCAAACGTAGAAGAAGTATTTTTTCTGTAACGCCTCGATGTACTTTTCCGGGATCACCGCAAAGACGCCATTCGATTCGACGGGCTGAGTAAGTTTTATGCCCGCTTTCTCCAGCTCGCTTCCCAACATGCGCGCCATTCGATTCGCGTGCGCCGCACTGCGCCGCCAAAGGTCGCCTGATAACAATGCTTCAAACTGGGCGGAGATGAAACGCATCTTGGACGGCAGGTGCATGCCTTGTTTGCGAATGTATTTGAAGTTGTCGCCGAGTTTTTTGTTCAGGAAGACGACCGCTTCGCCGTACATCATGCCGTTCTTCGCACCGCCGTATGACAACACGTCAACACCGCAGTCGACCGTGATCTCTTTCAGGCGCGCATTCAAACTGACGGCGGCGTTTGCGATGCGAGCGCCGTCGACGTGCAGCAGCATGTTGTGATCGTGAGCGAAGTTCGCGAGTGTTTTGAGTTCGCTTTTGGTGTAGACGGTGCCCATCTCCGTGGCTTGCGAGACGGAGATCACGCGTGGTTGCACGTGATGTTCGAAACCGACGCCGTGCAGGAAAGGTTTGATCTGCTCGACGCGGATTTTCCCATCGGGTGTGGGAATGTTGAGTAGTTTGCAGCCGGTGAATTTCTCGGGCGCGCCGCATTCGTCGACGTTGATGTGTGCGGTGTCGGCGCAGATGACGGCTTCGTAAGTGTTGGTCATCGCCTTGAGGCCGAGCACGTTTGCGCCCGTGCCGCCGAAGACGAAGTAGACGGCGATGTCTTTGCCGAAGTGTTTTTGAAAGACTTTGACCGCTCGCGCGGTGAAAGGATCGCTGCCGTAGGCGACAACGTGGCCGTTGTTCGCAGCCGCGATGGCCTCGATCATCTCGGGATGCACACCAGCGTTATTATCACTGGCAAAACTTCGTTTAGACATTCCGATCCGTGTCCGTCCGTGTTTATCTGTGGCTCTTAAAGTCGCGGGCGATCTCGCGCGCGGCGTTGAAGCCGTTGAGTCCCGTCAGGCCGCCGCCGGGATGCGTGCCGGCGCCGCAGAGATACAAACGCCGCAACGGCGTCCGATATTGCGCCCAGCCGATCAATGGCCGGAAGGTAAAGAATTGATCGAGCGTCTGCTCGCCGTGATGAATGTGTCCACCACTCAATCCGTAATCGCGTTCGAGTTCCAGCGGTGTGATTATCTGTGCGGCGACGGTCGACTCGCGGACGCCCGGCGCGTACTGCTCGAGCAAATCAAGCACGTTTTCCGCAAACTCTTCGCGCCGCGTGGTCCAATCACCGTGGTTTAGTTTGTACGGCGCAAACTGCACGTGAATCGACATCACGTGCTTGCCATCAGGCGCGAGCGACGGATCGGCGATGGACGGAATCGTGATGTCGAGATACGGCTGAGCCGAGAACTCACCATACTTCGACGCATCAAACGCGCGTTCGAGGTAATCGATCTCGGGGCCGATGTGAATACGTCCGGTCAGTTTGGCTTTCGGATCACCACCGTTTACACCACGAAAGGCCGGCAACGCAGATAAGGCGAGATTGATCTTGCCCGCCGCGCCCGGCGCGCGATAGTTGCGCATCTTCGAAAGGAAATTCGGATCGAGATCTACCGGATCGACGAGGTTGAGAAACGTCGTGCGTGGATCCGCATTCGAAACAACTACTCGCGAACCAATCTCCTCGCCACCTTCGAGCACGACCTTTGGCGCATCGCTATCGGCTCCGACGACTGCCGCGACACCCGCGCCCGTGCGAATCTCCACGCCCGCGGCTTTCGCCGCTTTGGCTAATGCTTCTGAGAGCGCGCCCATGCCGCCTTTGGCGTACGAAGCGGAACCGATCGCGCTTCCGTCCATCGCGGCTTGCCACAGCAATCCCAGACTCGTTCCGGCAGACCATGGACCAGCAAACGCGCCGTAGATCCCGCGCGCGGCAACGAGCGCTCTTAGCAATTCCGTTTCAAACCACTCACTCACCAAATCAGCGACCGCCATCGGTCCCCAACGCAATAAGCGATACTCGTCTTTCTTGCCGAGTCCGCGAAACGCGAGACCGACCTTGCCGAGTTGCCACAGGTCCGCGGCTGCTGGTGCGTCGATCGACGGCGGGGTCATCGAGATCAGCGGCGAGAGCACGCGGCCGATGCGCGAGAAGCTGTTAACGAACTCGGGATAGTTCTTCGCGTCTTTGGCGGAAAACTTTTCTATTTCGCTGACGGTTTTCCCAACGTCGTTATAAATACAAACAGATCTTCCGTCCGGAGATAGCGCTAACGCACGAACCGGGGGTGTAATGATCTCCAACCCAAAACCAGAAAGATTTAAATCCGATACGATCTGGGCGGAAAACGGACCCGCCGCGTGGTCCAACGCGGAAACACGAAAGCCCGGATGGATCTCTTCAGTGACCGCTCCGCCGCCGACTACTTCGCGCCGCTCGAGCACGAGCGTCTTGAGGCCGTTCTTCGCAAGATAGCAAGCGGTCACCAAACCGTTGTGGCCGCCACCGATGATTATTGCGTCGTAAGTTGGCATCTTGGGTTGCTCGATAGGTCCTATAGGACCGATAGGACCTATTTCAGTCGTCCTATTTCCAATCTTTCAGCAGTTGCAGCGCCGCATTTCTCCCCGGCGCGCCCATGATTCCACCACCCGGATGCGTCGCCGATCCGCACATCCAAAGGTTCTTGATCGGCGTGCGATATTGCGCCCAACCCGGCGCGGGCCGCAGAAAGAAAAGCTGTTCGAGCGTGAGTTCGCCTTGAAAAATGTTGCCTTCCGAGAGACCAAACTCTCGTTCGAGATCGAGTGGCGTCACGATCTGTCGATGTCGAATCAACTCGCGAATGTTCGGTGCGTGTTCGGCAATCGTGTCGATCACTGTGTCGCCAAACTCATCACGCTTCTCGTCCCAATTACCTTCCTTCAAGTTGTAAGGCGCATACTGCACAAAACAAGACATCACGTGCTTGCCCGGCGGCGCCACCGAAGGATCGGTCAAGCTCGGGATCACCATGTCAATGTACGGCCGGCGTGAAAAGCGCCCATACTTCGCCTCGTCGTAAGCGCGCTCCATGTACTCAACACTCGGCGAGATCGAGATCGCGCCGCGCAAGTGCGCGCCGTACCCGGGCATCGCCTTGAAATCTGGCAAACCGTCGAGCGCGAGATTCACCTTTCCGGACGAGCCGCGATACTTGTAGCGCTTCAAATCTGTGCAAAAATCATCCGGCAGATGTTCTTCGCCGATCATCTTCATGAACGTCAATCGCGGATCGACGCTGGACGAAACAATGTCGGCATGGATCTCGTCGCCGTTTTTGAGCACGACGCCGGTTGCGCGGCCGTTCTTGAGCAGAATCTTTTCGATCGGCGCTTCCATGCGAATCTCTACGCCCGCTTCACGCGCCGCGTCGCCAATCGCATTCGAGATCGCGCCGGTGCCGCCGCGTGCAAATCCCCACGAGCGAAACGCGCCGTCGATCTCGCCCATGTAGTGATGCAGTAAAACGTAGGCCGTTCCCGGCGAACGCACGCCGAGAAAAGTGCCGATAATGCCGGACGCGGACATCGTCGCTTTCAACACGTCAGTTTCAAACCACTGATCGAGAAAGTCGACGGCGCTCATCGTCATCAACTGGACCTGGTTGTACTTATCGTCGTCGGAAAGTTTTTGAAAACGACGCCCAAGAAACGCCAGATTCTTCCAGCCCCACGGATCGAGAGTTGTGGGGTCGGGTGGCGTCATGCTCATGATCGGTTTGACGAAATGGGCCATCTCGATCATGGCTTTGCCGTACTCGTCGTAAGCCTCGGCGTCGAGCTTTGAATGACGCGCGATCTCGCGGCGCGTGCGTGCGTGATCGTTGACGCGCCAGAGATAATCGCCGTTGGGCATCGGCGTGAACGTGCCGTCGAGCGGAAGGATCTCGAGACCGTGTCGCGGCAGGTCGAGTTCGCGAATGATCTCCGGCCTGAGTAGCGAAACGACGTAAGAACAAACAGAGAATTTGAAGCCGGGAAAGACCTCTTCCGTGACGGCCGCGCCGCCGAGCACGTGCCGCCGCTCG
>DATEHX010000347.1:0-6316 GCA_035279345.1 Pyrinomonadaceae bacterium
CGCGATCGCCGGTTTAGCAATCTGTTCGAGCTGCCGAAAAATCGCGTGGAACGAGTCGAGCATCTGATAGATCGTTTCCTCGACGTGTTCCTCGATTGCGACTCCGGCACTAAACGCCCGACACGATTTATCCGCGTCAAATACGATCGCCACGACTTCGCGCTGCGCCGACTCGCTCAACGCCGCCAAAACTTCGCGCATCATCGAGATGTGCAGAACGTTCAGCGGCGGGCGCGCCAGCGTGATACGCGCGACGCGATCTTCGATGCGGAAATTTATGTCTGTCATGCCCGCAGTCCCAACCATGCTCGATAAATCTGTTTCTGCGATTCGGTTTGAGTTGGCAAAGCTGTGATGCGGTAGATCCCTTCCGTGCGCCCGCCCAACCTGATCAGCAGCGTACTCATGTCGTCGAAGCGAAAGATCGTTAAGTTGATCAGATCGCCCGGTTTCTTCTCCGCGATGCGCGCGTTGAAGAAATCGCGCGTCACGCGCATGTTATCCAACGCCACGATCTGATCGCCCGCATTCAATCCCTGTTCGTACGCAGGCGAACCCGCATACACGCGCCGCACTATCACTCGATCGTCCTGTTGCGCCAGGTCGGCACCGAAAAAGACTCGCTCGACCGGTTTACCTGCGTCGGTCATCGTCGCGCCGGTGTCGAGGTGAAGACCCGCGGCTGCCAGTGCCGAGTTGTAATCGAGTTCTTCGGTGTTGCGAACGTATTTCGCGAAAAACTCTTCCAAACTCGAACCGGCCATCAACTCCGTCGCCTTTTGAAAATCAGCGGGCGTGTAGTTGCGCTCCTTCTTGAAAAACTCGGTGTAAAGATAGCGCATCACGTCGTCGAGCGACTTCGCGCCATTGCTTCGTTTGCGAATCTCCAGATCGAGCAGCAGTCCGAGAATCGCGCCCTTCTCGTAATACGACACCTGCGAGTTTATCGAATTCTCGTCCGGCCGGTAATACTTGATCCAACTATCGAAGCTCGATTCCTCGGCGCTTTGTTCAAGCCGTCCCGGCGTGTTCTGCAACGTTTGAATGGCGCGCGCGGTCGCGGAGAGAAACTCGGTTTCAGTGACTAAGCCGGCGCGGCGCAACGCGACGTCAGCGTAGTAGTCAGTAATGCCTTCGGCGACCCACAGAAGTTTCGTGTAGTTCTCCTGCGTGTAGTCGAATGGTCCAAGCGCGTCGGGACGGATTCGCTTCACATTCCAGAGGTGAAAAAACTCGTGCGAGACGAGCGAAAGAAAGCTGCGGTATTCGGGTTCGGAACGATCGGAAGCGTTGGGCGCGGCCGAAGTGTTGCGATCGCCGCTTCTGATGCGAAAGCCGAAACGCGGATAACCGAGCGCGGTCGAGTTCAGGTGTTCGAGTCCGCCGCCGCCGTCATTGCGCAAATGAAGAATGAACGTGTAGTCGCGATACGGAATCTCGCCGCCCATCAATTCAACTTGCGTTTCGACGATCTTCTGCACGTCGCGACGCATGCGTTCCGGATCGTAATTGCCTTCACCGTCAATCACGATGCGGTGCGCGACGCCTTTCACGTTGAAGACGAGCGTTTTGAAGTTACTCGCTTCGAACGGCGAATCGTAAAGCACGTCGAAGTTCTCGGCGCGAAACGTGTTGCGTTGGCCGGGCACGCCGGGCAGTCCGGTCGCGACCTTCCAAACGTCAGGCGTCAGCACGCGCACAGTCGATGGACTCTTGAGAAACCCGTCGAGATACATCAGCAGGTTAGCGTTGTTCCAGAAAGCGTGACTCGAGTTTAGCTCGCTGGTGCGGACGGAAAGTTCGTTTGCGTAGACCTGATATCGCGCATGCCACTCGCGCGCGCCGCCGGTGGTGATGCGCCAGGTATTCTTATTGATCTTTTCCCATTTGAGCGGCTGGCCACCCGCGTCGGCCGCGGAGAAATCCTGCACGTTACGTTCAAACTCGCGAACGAGATACGAGCCCGGCGTCCAGACCGGCATTATTAGTTGTTCCGTCGCGGGCACGGCGATTGTTGGACCACGCTTGATCGCGACGTCTATTTCAAACAGGTGCGTGTGCGGGCGCGGCATGGCGACCGTGAACGAGATTTCGGGTGCTGTTGTTTGTGCGGCGGCAACACTTGTGAAAAGAAAAAACAGAAGAGTCGACAATGCGCCGCGGAAAAGTGGGCCCTTATGCATGCCGGGAATGTTACTAGATTTCGCAAAACTTTTGCGACTTCTAGCGAGTCAAATGAACCTTTGACAGGTTTGCAGGATCACATGAGTTTGTTGGGGGTGTTATGAAGGTTGTCATGTGTGCGAAGTGCGGCGCAAAGAACCGCGTGGATGAAACGAAACTCGAAAACAGTGAAGCAAAATGTGGCCGCTGCGGCACAAAACTCGACGCGCAGGCGAGTAGCAGCGCCAACAAAGGCCCGGCCGTACTGACCGATTCGTCGTTTCAACAGGAAGTTCTCAACGCTTCGGGACCGCCCACGCTCGTGGATTTCTGGGCGCCGTGGTGCAGCCCGTGCCGCATCGTGGGCCCGATCGTGGACCAAATCGCCGCTGAATCAAACGGCCGTTATCGCGTCGCCAAAGTCAACGTAGACGACAATCCGCAGACAGCTTCGCGCTATCAAATCGGCAGTATACCCACGCTGCTGATCTTCAAAAACGGCGCCGTAGTCGATCGCATTGTCGGCGCGCAACCAAAACAGGCGATTGTCGATAGGCTTAACCAAGCCCTCCGCCAAATCGCTTAAATCCACACATTCCACAGATTCTTCTGTGTAATCTGCGGATGGCCTTCTGTTACTATCTTGCGGCTCTGTTACAACTCAGTCGTATGAAAAGGCACATTCATGTTTCGTAAACTGATCGCCACGTCCTCAACGTGGTTTCCACTGCCGATCCGGCTGGCGCTCGGCGCGGTAATGTTCGCGCACGGCGCGCAAAAAGTGCTCGGCAGTTTTGGTGGTCCAGGTTTCAACGCTTTCACTTCCGGCAACACGCCTTTCGGTTTCATGCGTCCGGCATGGCTGTGGCTCGCTGCCGCGGCAATCTCCGAACTTCTCGGCGGCGTACTTCTCATACTCGGTTTTCTGACGCGCATCGGCGCGTTCTTTATCACGTGCGTGATGCTCACCGCGATCATCGGCGTGCACTGGCCCGGCGGATTCTTCGCTGCTACACGCGGTTATGAATATCCGATGAGCCTGCTGGCGATGGCGATCGCGTTGCTGATCGCGGGTGGCGGACAGGCTTCGATCGATAAAGGTTTGAGCGGAGGACGACGGTAGTTTTGAAGCGCTCGCCGCTCATCATCATCTTCACCACCGTGTTCATCGATCTCGTTGGCTTCGGGATCGTGATTCCGGTGCTGCCGTTTTACGCGGAAGGCACGGCCTTCAACGCCACGCCACGCACAGTCGGCATACTCTTCGCCTCGTACTCGATCATGCAATTGATCTTCGCGCCGATCCTCGGAGGCTTGTCAGACAAACACGGCCGCCGCCCCGTGCTCTTTCTCTCAATCATCGGCACCGGCATCGGCTTTCTCATCCTCGGCCTCGCGGATTCGCTCTGGATGCTCTTTGCCGGGCGAATTCTCGACGGTATCACGGGCGGCAACATCTCGACCGCGCAAGCCTACATCGCCGACATCACCACCAGCGAGAATCGCGCGAAAGGAATGGGTTTGATCGGCGCGGCGTTCGGTCTCGGTTTCATTTTTGGACCAGCGATCGGAGGCATCCTGAGCCGGTGGGGAATTCACGTTCCGTTTCTTTTCGCGGCGGCGCTTTGCTTTGCCAACTCGATACTGCTCTATTTTCGTTTGCCCGAGACGATTACTCGCGATCATCCGGCGAGAAATCAGGCCGCACGCGGACGCGGTCTGAAACAACTGATCGAGTCGCTCAAACAACCGCGGCTCACGTTTGTCTTGACGATCTACTTTCTTTTCATCGTCGCGTTTTCGATCATGACGACAACGTTCTCGTTCTACACGATGTTTCGCTTCGGTTACGACGCGCAACACACCGGTTATTTATTCGCGTACGTCGGCATCATCGCGGTGATCATTCAGGGCGGGTTGATTGGGCGATTGGTGAAACGGTTTGGCGAGTTGCCGCTGGTGATCGCCGGCGCGCTGTGCTTTGCGATCAGTTTGTTTGCCGTGCCGTTTGTTGGTCCGGCTGCGGGTGGATTGGCGGGTTTGTTGATCGGCGGCGGCGTGTTTTCGATGGGAAACTCACTGGCGACTCCGGCTTTGAATAGTCTCGCTTCCAAGAGCGCCGGTCCGGCCGAACAAGGGGTTGTTTTGGGCGTGATGCAGTCAGTGGCGAGTCTGGCGCGTGCTGTCGGACCGTTGTTACAGGCGATACTAATCAGTAGCGCGGTGGCCCATCTCGGCGCCGACGGCCTGCCACATTACATGAGCGACCACTCGTTGTTCGTCACATTCTGGACCGGCGCGGCGATCATGTTTATTGCGACCCTTCTCGCCTTCTACTTCTCTCAAAGCCACAAAGAGGCGCAAAACATATAACCATTTTTGTGCCTCTTTGTGGCTCACTTCGCAAACTGAGCAATCGGACCTTCAGGGTTTATGAGGTCTTTTAGATTTGCGTAGGGCACCATCACAAACTGTGGGCCAGCAGCGTATGGTCCAACCTGGTACGCGTCGAAGTTGATCCCCAATCCCTTCCTCGTGATGGTCCAGCTTTGATAATTCTTGGGCGTGGGCGCGGCGCCGCTATCGATCTCACTGTCGGTCAGCCCCTGGCCTCTTTCCGTCGCGCGCTGCTTCTTCAGATCCGCGATGCAGTAGCTGGCGATCGGCTGCAAGTATTTCGCGCCGGGTTTGAACAGATCGCTGAGCTTTAGCTGCTTTCCGTTTTTCAGATCGTAGTTGATGACTTCGGTGTAGGAGTTCGGATGCGCCGCGCCCATGTAGTAACTGCCGACGGCGAACTGAACGCTAATCACATCGTCCTGCGCCAGTGCGACCGTGTATCCGACGCTCAGATCGCTGCCCATCGATCCTTCCGGACGCGGTTCTGCGCCCTCTTCCGGCACCATGTCTTTCTTAAACCCGGTCACCTTCTTCATCACCGAACCGCGCACAAGCTGATTGAACTTCTCGAAGTTTGGATTATTGCCGCCCTCAAACTGCGGGTACTGCACGGCAATCTCGTACATCAACTTCTTGTTACTTTCCTTGACCTGCTTGGAGACTATGTCGACTTCGCCCGTCAAAGCGATCGGTTCTTCGTGAACTGAAAACGGGGTCTTCTTCTCAAACGATTTCTCTTCCGGCTTGGACCAGAACCCGGCCAGCGTTGCGAGACCGTCTTGCGCATCGACGCCCCAAACGCCCTGGAATACACCGGTCTGTTTGCCGGCCTGATCGAACTCATCGAGCGTGAAGTTGCCGTCGCGCGCGATCTTGCCGCGCAGATTTATGCGCGTGCCGATGCGTTGGTAGAAGTAACTACCGGAGATTTGATCGCCGGTGCGAACGAGCTTCATCTGCAAGTCGAGCGAGGTGCCGATCGAGCCTTTGAAATACTTGGTTTGCGGAGCAGGCGCGGTGCCGCCTTGAACGTCGGTGAGTTGGGGTGTTGGAGTTGCGGTTGATGGTGCTGCCGATGGTGGCGTTGGGATTCGCTTACAGCCGGCCGCGACCAACGCGACGATCAAAAGGGCGGAGAATAAAAACCGGATTAAAAAGCGGATCTTCATGGGTTCTGCGATATCAAACCGCGCTCGAGGATATGTTGTCGGACCTCAGCAAACGTCAGCTCAGACAAACGTCCACCACTAAACACCGGATCGTTCGTGACTTCTGCCAACGCAAAGACCGGTTTAGGAAAACTCTCCAGCTCTTCATCAGTATCAAAGCTGGTTTCGGCGAGTACTAACCCAAACAAATCCCCAAGAAACATATCCGCCGAAAACCCGCGGCCTTCAAATTCGAAGTAATAACGATTCTTCCGAATCTCATTACTGTTGAAGACCGACAACGTTTCCGCTTCGAGTGCATTGAGATACGTGTTGGTAATGATCGTGCGCGACAAGTCTTCCGGGTTCGGCGCAAACTTCTGCGTAAACTTCGCGGTCCACTTGTTCGACCGCGGCTCACGCACTTTCCGCAACCGCAGACGCGTTCCGGTGATGTAGTTGTCGGTGATCTGGAGATGTGGATCGGCGCGGGTCAAACCTTCCGGCAAATCCTGTAACAGATAACGCCGTTCGCGTTCAACCCGCGCGTACTTACTCTCAGGGACGACGGTGTTTTCGTCTGTGAGTTTTGCTACGCCCAACTA
>DATEHX010000348.1:0-4560 GCA_035279345.1 Pyrinomonadaceae bacterium
TAAGTAATCCGACTTAGTTCAGGGCTCAAGAAAAAGACTGTTGCACGGCACGGGCGTTGCGATGTATATTGTGGGGCAAGAGAGACGGTTGGTGGATCCTCCGTCTCAAGTGGTTGCTGGGGTGAGGACAGTAACCACGAATATGGATGGGCGCGACGCACTCCCACGTATGTCGCGCCCATTCGCTTTTAAAACGGCCTCGGTCGTCCAAGCCCTAAATGCAACGGCTCGAGATTTCAATAGGTCAGAACGCTCGTGAGAGCCAAATCAACATAGGCCGGGGTATTCGCACGGACCTCCGTCAACTACTTTCACCGGCGCTGCCAAACCATCCGCAACGCGTCGCGATCATCTCAAACAAGCGAGTTTTCGGGCTCTACGGCCGTGAGATTGTGCGGAGTCTCAAGCGTGCGGGCTGCAAAACTTTCGAGTGGCTAATGCCTGAAGGCGAGCGGTACAAGTCGTTCGCGATCCTTGAAAAAGCAGTTAAATTCCTCAGCGAAAACCGCTTCGAGAGAAACGATCTCGTGCTCGCGTTAGGGGGTGGCGTGGTTGGCGACCTCGCGGGATTTGCCGCGGCGGTTTATCTGCGTGGTGTTCCGGTCGTTCAGGTTCCGACGACGTTGCTCGCCCAAATTGATTCCTCAGTCGGCGGAAAAACCGGCATCAACCTGGCGGCTGGCAAGAATCTCGTGGGCGCTTTTCATCAACCGGCAGCAGTTTTTATTGACACTGAGACGCTCATGTCGTTGCCGCAACGCGAGTTGGTTGCGGGGTTTTGCGAGATGATGAAACACGCACTTATTGCGAATCAGAGGCTGTTTAGTAAAACGGTTGACTGTTTGGGTGAAGTGGCTCGTGAGCGAGAGTTTCTTTTGGAAAGGGATTTTGAAGAATTGATTGCTGCGAACTGTGGTTTCAAAGCGTCGATCGTTGCGAATGACGAACGCGAATCGACAACGCGGACCGACGCGAAGTCGCGTCGCATTCTGAATTTCGGCCACACGACAGCGCATGCGCTCGAAGCGATTACCAACTATCGCGTCTTCCGTCACGGTGAGGCGGTTGGTTATGGAATGTTAGTTGCCGGAGAACTCTCGCGAAACCTGGGTCTCCTCGACTCCGGGGACTTGCAGTTGTTGCGTGAGGCCATCGCGCTTTGCGGGCCACTGCCGCGCGCGGATCAGCTCGACGTGAGTCAAATCATTCGCGCGCTACAGCACGATAAGAAAAGCGTTGACGGCCGGATCAAGTGGGTGTTGCTTGAAGGGGTGGGCCTGCCGAAGATAGTCGATGGCGGGCTCATCAATGCGAAAGTTTTGCGTCAGTCGTTGCGAGCCGGATTGCAGGGCCGCAGCCGAGGTGTTCACTAATGCAAACGCGAAGATCAACTGAACGCGGCAGCGCTAATCTGAAGTTTCTTGTCTTTATGATGGTACTCATCGCGGGTGCTTACGCCGGGTATCTTTATGTTCCGGTGGCCTTCAGCGCGCATACCTTTGGGGACTTGATGCAACACTACGTGGACGTTGCTTCGGCTGAGGGAAAGAAACCGGAGTGGGTCGCGGAACAGTTGATGAAGAACTTCAACGACTACAGCGTTCCGGCGGACGCCGTCGTGACTCCCGCGAAGCGCGACAACCGCATTGAAGTCAGGGTTCAGTATGTGAGGCCGGTTGAATTTCCGGGATACACGTACAACTACGAGTTTGATAAGACCGTAAAAAGCACCGCCTTCCTCGATTTCAGTAAATAGTACCGACAACTTGGGCCACAAAAAGGCACAAGAAGCACAAAAGGCACAAGAGGGACAAAACAGTTAGCAAAAATGATTTCTACCTCTTTGTTCTTGTGCCTTTTTGTGGCCCAAGTTGTCGGTGGGATGCTGATACCGCAACTAGCGCGGCGCGCCGTCGAGAAATGCTTTGAGTTTTCGGGAGCGTGAGGGGTGGCGCAGTTTGCGGAGAGCTTTCGCTTCGATCTGCCTGATTCTTTCCCGCGTGACCGCAAAATGTTGACCAACTTCTTCGAGCGTGTGTTCGGAGCCGGTCGTCCCGAGCCCGAATCTCATCTTGATCACTTTCTCTTCGCGTGGCGTGAGTGTCGCAAGCACTTCATCCGTAATCTCGCGCAGGTTTGAAGCCACAACCGCATCCGCCGGGTTCAGTATCGACTTGTCTTCGATGAAATCGCCGAGGTGCGAATCCTCTTCCTCGCCGATCGGCGTTTCCAGCGAGATCGGCTCCTGCGCGATCTTCAAAACTTTGCGCACTTTCGAAACCGGAATATCCATTTTCCGCGCGATCTCTTCGCTCGTCGGCTCGCGGCCGAGTTCCTGGACCAGCGACCGCGAAGTGCGAATCAATTTATTGATCGTTTCGATCATGTGCACCGGAATGCGAATCGTGCGCGCCTGGTCGGCAATCGCGCGCGTGATCGCCTGCCGAATCCACCACGTTGCATACGTAGAAAACTTGTACCCGCGCCGCCATTCAAACTTGTCCACCGCCTTCATCAACCCGATGTTGCCTTCCTGAATCAGGTCTAAAAACTGAAGGCCACGATTCGTGTATTTCTTCGCGATCGAAACCACCAAACGGAGATTTGCTTCAACCAGCTCGCGTTTGGCCTGTCCGGTCTGCTGTTCGCCGGTGACGATTGCCAGCAAAGATCGCTTGATTTCGACTGGTCCAACGTAGTTGTCGATCTCGAGCTGCAACAACCGTTTCCGGGCCGCGAGAATGCGGCGTCTCAGTTCACGTTGCTCTTCGGGCTTGAGGCGTTTACGAGCCAACTTCTCGTTGCAACCGTCAATGTCGCGCTCGGCTTCGCGCACTGATTTCTGTACTGCACGAATCGCATTGATCAGACGCTGGCGCGCGCGCTCGGTCAGGTTGAGCCGGCCAGTTTCTTGCGCGATCTCCAGCCGTGTTCGCCCGACTTTGCGCTTGAGCCGCGTGAGTTTCTTACTCTTTTTGCCGCGATTTTCCTTCAGTTCCTCATTTAGTTTTTCGAGTTCCTGTAATCCCTGCTCGGCGAGCACCTCGATGTGCTGAATGCCCTCGATGGTCCAGGTGCGATATTCCTCGGCCTTGTCTTCGTCGCCCGTGAGTTCAGCTTGTTCTGAGAAGGTGACAGTGTCGCGAATATTGATCTTGATACCTTTGAGATCTTCACCGATCTTGAGCAGTTCGCGCACGGCGATCGGCGAGCGCGCGATTGCTTTTTGCGTCTTTAACTGTCCTCGCTCAATGCGCTTCGCGATCGCGACCTCGCCTTCGCGCGTCAGCAACGGCACAACGCCCATTTCACGCAAATAAAGTCGAACCGGATCGTTGGTCTTTTCCAGCGCGCCGGCCGAGAGATCGAGTTCGATGTCTTCGTCGAGAACTTCTTCCTCGTCGTCGGAAACTGTCGCCGCGGCTTGTTCGAGGAGTCGTTCGTCGCTGTCGGCGACGGGAATGTTGGAGCCTTCGAGTTTCTGGAGTACGTCTTCGATGTCGTCCGGCGAGACGACATTGTCGGGCAATTCGCGATTGAGGTCGTCAAACGTCAGGTACTTTTTGTCGCCGCCCAGCTCGAGCAGGCGTTCCATGACGTCGTCGCGATCCTTGTCTTCCATAGTCACTTCTTTAATTAGCTGGCCTCACGCTGCAACATCAGTTGGCGTTCAGCCGCGAGCTGAATCTGCTCGGCGGCAAGCCGGGAAACACGTTCTGAATCTTCTTCGCGTTCGGCGATGGCCAGTTCCCTTCTCAACTCCTCGATGCGCTGCTCGATCCTCATCAGCCTGAAGGTCGAAACGCATTCCACGGGAACGTAATGCTCGTTTGAGCCGTGAAGTGAGGAATTCATCATCACCATCGGCACCACGCTCGCGGCAAACTCGTCGCCCTCGGTCTTACGCATCAACGCGTCGAAGTCAATTTCCGTGCCTTCACGGTCGAGAGCAAGTAATGCTTCGAAAAGCGGGGCAGTGGCCAGGTCCTCATAGTCTTCTTTTTTCAACATTGGCAGGACCTGGTGTCGCAGATTCGCATCAGCCAGCAACAATCCAAGCAGACGCTGTTCCGCGGCGGTGACTTTTCTCTCTTTGGCGACGGCGTGAACCGCGCTGGAACGCGCCGGCCGATTGTCGCGCACTGCCTGCCATAACTCTCTGCGCCACGTGGACGTGTTGACGTTTTCGCGATCGATTCCCAACGAATCCATCGCCATATCAAAATACTCGCGCTTCTGAATGCGACTATTGACCGCCCGTATGTAAGGGAGAACTTCTTCGACCGCTTCAGCTTTGTCCGCGGGCCGGTGAAGGCTGCGATCGCGTAAAGCGTTTTCGATCACGAATTGTATGTGTGGTTGAGCCTGTGCCCGTCGCCGCTGATACTCAGTTACACCAAACTTTCGAATGAACTCGTCGGGATCTGCGTTGTCGGGAAGTACGAGCACCTTCACTTCGATATCCTCGGCGAGGAGGATCTCGATCGACTTTTTCGCTGCTTGTACGCCCGCGCGGTCGCCATCATAGTTGACTACAACTTTGCGCGCAAACCTGCTTAG
>DATEHX010000349.1:0-3946 GCA_035279345.1 Pyrinomonadaceae bacterium
GTTACGTTTTCGCGCTACTTCGTCGAGTTAACAAACTGGCCGATCGGTTATGCGCAACTCGCCGCAATCGTCCTCGCGGTTTTAACGCTCATCAACTGTCTCGGCGTGCGCGCCGGCAGCACCGTGCAAAGCATACTCATGGTGCTCAAGATCCTCGCGCTCGCCGCGCTCGTGATTTGCGGACTGCTGCTGACTCAACCCGCAAGCAATCCCTCAGCGTTACTCGATAGGCCAGCGTCATTCGACTTACTCACGGCATTCGGCGCCGCACTCGTGCCCGTGATCTTCGCGTACGGTGGTTGGCAAACAGCGACATTCGTCGCAAGCGAGATCAAAGAGCCGCGAAAGAACCTGCCGAGAGGATTGATACTCGGTGTCACTGGAGTCGTGCTGCTCTATCTCGCGGCGAACGTTGTTTACATCATGGTCCTCGGAACAAATGCCCTCGCAGCTTCAGCAGCACCGGCGTCTGACGTGATGCGCCAGGCACTCGGCGACTTTGGCGCGCGCGCGATCGCGGCGGGCATTGCGATCTCGACTGTGGGCTTTTTGAGTCAAAGTATGCTGACTGCGCCGCGCGTCTACTTCGCGATGGCCCAGGACGGACTGTTCTTCAAAAGCGTCGGCACCGTGCATCCAAAAACGCGCGCGCCGATCGTGGCGATCGCGCTGCAAGGTTTGCTGGCGATCGTGATCGCGTCTCTCGGCACGTACGAGCGAATTCTGAACTACGTCGTTTCCGTCGACGTGATTTTCTTCGGACTGACCGCGTGTTGTATCTTCGTCTTTCGCAAACGCGCAGATAGCGAAGAACTCGGCGTGGTGAAAGTGCCGGGTCATCCGGTGACGACGCTACTGTTCGTCGCGATCTGTTGGGCAGTGGCTATCAATACTGTTTACCACTTTCCGCGTAATACGCTGATCGGCATCGCGATCATGCTCGCGGGACTGCCAGTCTATTGGTTCTGGAAAGTGAGGAGAGCAACTGAATGACGGCGGCACGTGGCGAGGTTATGACCTCCGCTTACATGAATTGGGCCAAGACGAAGTCGGGCGCGAAGTTCAATCTTGCGACGAGTGGAATGCCGAATTTGAGCATTCGCGATCTCCGTGTGTCGCTTGACGATCTGGAGATTACAGATGGCGGCTACGGGTATGAGCCGCTGATTACGCGAATCGGAAAGCGATATCGAGTTGCGCAAGAATCGATCGTAACGGCCGCGGGGACAACGTTTGCGAATCATCTCGCGATGGCGGCGCTCGTGAAGCCGGGCGACGAAGTGCTGTTTGAGTCGCCGGCGTACGAGCCGATGCTGGCGGCGGTGCAATATCTCGGCGCGGACGTCAAACGCTTCACACGAAGGTTTGAAGATGGATTCCAGGTTTTACCGGAAGAAGTTGAAAAGCGGATCACGAACAATACACGTTTGATCGTCTTAACAAACCTGCACAACCCGAGCGGCGCTTTAACCGGCGATGCAACGCTAAAACAGATCGGCGAGATCGCGCGGGCAAACGGCGCACGCGTGCTGGTCGACGAGGTTTACATCGAGACGTTGTTTGAAGAATCGCCGCGGACCGCGTTTCATCTCGGTAATGAATTCGTCGTGACAAGCAGTCTGACGAAAGCGTTTGGGCTCAGCGGCCTGCGCTGTGGCTGGATCTTCGCCGAACCAGGACTCGCGCAGAAAATGTGGCTGCTCAACGATCTGTTCGCCGCAACACCCGTGCACGCGGGCGAACGTTTGAGTGTCGTCGCGTTGGACCAACTTTCGGAGCTTGCCGAACGCGCAAAGACACTCCTGGACCACAATCGACGTTTACTCAACGAGTTTCTCGACACACGCGAAGAGCTCGAAACGATCAGGCCGGAGTTCGGGACCGTGATGTTTCCGCGCGTTCGCAACGGTAATGCAGATGAACTTTGCCGCTTGTTGCGTGAGAAATATGAGACGTCTGTGGTGCCCGGAAGCTTTTTTGAAATGCCGGCGCATTTCCGGGTGGGGATTGCTGTATCCAGCGACGTGTTGGAACAGGGATTGGACCGCCTGGGCCAGGCGCTCGATGAGATCTAGCCACAAAAAAAACACAAGAAAGCTTAGGGAATCCGTGAACTCAGCTATGCCTTTTGTGCCTCTTTGTGGCTAATTCTTTACGCGTCGCTCTTCAACGATTAACCAGTCGCGCACTTGCTCCGCTGCTTCGATTCCCACGGCTTCGGTCGTGATTCTTATGGGTGTGCCGCTGGGCCAGTTATCCTTTTTTAAGTTTGGACCTTCAACGGCTTTGTAGTAGACCTGACCTTCAAACTGCTTCTTGCCCGTGCGGGGCGCGAATACCAGAATCTTCAGGTCGAGATCGGGCGAGTTCAAAAAGATCGTGCCGTTCTGAAACTCGTCGACGTCAAACTCCACCAGCACCACTATCGCTTCAATCTCGCTTTTCGCTCGCTTAACAGCCGCGTCGTGCTTGAGGTCGCCGACCGAGGTCGTAGTGACGTTTCGGAACTCGGAAAGCTTTTGAATGAAGGCCGCGAAGATCGTGTCTTCGCTCAGCAGGTGTTTCGAGCTTCCTTGCTTGGCGACGATCAGTGACGTCTTGCGCGTAAGCTCCCTGGCATTCGCAATTGAACTCGGTTTCTTGTCGGTTTCCGGTGTGGTAACAGGAGGTTGCGTGGGTTTCGGAGCGCGCCTGCCGGATTGCGCAACGGTCTGCGTGGCGAGGAGCAACAGCAAGCTCGACGCCGCAAACAGCCCGCGTTTATGGCAGTTTCGCTGAAAGTCGGGAAGCATTCTCATGCGTTCATCTCCAGCGGTGTCACCCTTAGAAGCCGGGTCGGTTTATTGGGTTGCTAGGCGTTCAAAAGGCGAATGGCTTCGCGCGCGTAGTAGGTCAAAATGATGTCGGCGCCCGCGCGTTTGATACTGGTCAACGTTTCCATCATCACGCGCTCTTCGTCGATCCAGCCCTTCTGCGCCGCCGCTTTGATCAAGGCATACTCGCCCGACACGTGATAAGCCGCGAGCGGCAGATCGAAGCGGTCCCGGACCATCTTCAAAACGTCGAGATAAACAGTCGCCGGTTTGACCATCAGGATATCAGCGCCTTCGGAGTAATCGAGTTCGGCTTCGCGCATCGCTTCGCGCGCGTTTGGCGGATCCATTTGATAGGCACGGCGGTCGCCAAACTCCGGCGCGCTCTGCGCGGCCTCGCGGAATGGACCATAAAAACCGGACGCATACTTCACCGCATAGGCCATGATTGCTGTGTTTTCAAAACCCGAATCGTCCAACGCTTCGCGAATGGCTCCGACTTGCCCGTCCATCATTGCCGATGGCGCAACGATGTCCGCGCCCGCTTCCGCCTGACTCGCAGCCGTGCGCGCGATCAACTCCAGCGATTCATCGTTGAGAACGTCGCCGCCGCGTACAACGCCACAGTGACCGTGCGACGTGTATTCGCACAAGCACGTGTCGGCGATGACGATCATTTCGGGAGTAGCACGGCGAACGGCGCGAATCGCGCGTTGCACGATTCCGTCTTCGGCATAAGCGCCTGAAGCGAGTTCGTCTTTTGCTTCCGGCAGGCCGAAGAGAATGAGACTACGCACACCGGTGTCGTAAGCAGCCGAGGCCTCGTTGGCGATTTCGTCGACTGACAAGTTAAACACGCCCGGCATTGAAGAAATTTCGCGGCGCACGCCGTTGCCGGGACAGGCAAACAATGGCAACACGAAGTTGTCAGGCGTGAGTCGCGTCTCGCGCACGAGAGCGCGCAGTGCGGCGTTGCGGCGAAGTCGACGAGGACGGTGAATCATTGCATTACCATCTGTGATACGCGGGATGTCCGGGCTTGACGGCCACGAAGACTCCGCGACATGTTGCGGTGACTTTGTCGTGTGCGATCAGTTCGCCTTCGACAGTCGCGCGATCTTCAGTTGAATCTA
>DATEHX010000350.1:0-9886 GCA_035279345.1 Pyrinomonadaceae bacterium
GCCTTTTCAATGCGCTGCTCTACCGGCTCATAGCGACAGAACGTTTGCTGGTTGAAAGGAAACGGAAGCGAAGCCGAGAGCTCGGCCGGTTGCGTTATGGGGGAAAGTTCAAGCAGTTTCTGGGTCATGTTTTATCGGTTACGTGCCGTTAATTTAAACTCCGGAATTTTCGTACCCGCGCCCGCCGCGGTGATTTCCGCGCGAATCTCGGCAACTAGCGAGCCACGCACGCGATTCTTGAAGCTCGTGCTCTTTGTCTTGCCCTCCTGGTCAACCAGCAACAACATTCTATACCACGATGACTCCAATTCGTCCGCCAATTGCGAGATCTTCGTAATATCGTACGGCACTGCGACGTCCTTAGCGCCCATCCGCGCGAACACCGAAAGGTATCTCGCCGTCGCCAAGTCCGGGCACAGTAGACGCTTGCGACCGGCTTTTAACTCCACACCCAGCAATGTGTGCTGGATGAGAACACGTTTTGGGGTTCCTTCGATCGCAAAGTGATACGACCGGGTGCGCAGCTTAAGAATCCGCTCGCGATAGATTCGGGGCAGCCAGGTTTCGCCAAGACGTTCGCGAATCTGTTGCGCGCAGGCTTCGACAGTCACGCTATTTCTGTAATTGTGTTTGAGTAAAGATCTGAGACTCGATCTTCGTCTGGAACGCGTTGATGACGCGGCCCGGAAACACGCCGAGATAAAGCACGCCGAGCACCGTGAGCACCAACGTAACCGCCACGGTCGCCGGAATCCGCGGGGCCTGCCAGACAGTGGTTCGTTCGCCAAAGAACATCACGATGATCAGGCGCAGGTAGTAGTAAGCGGACACCGCGGTGTTGAGTACGCCGATGACCACCAACACGTAATAGCCCTGCTCGATCGCCGCGCCGAAGACCATGATCTTTCCAATGAAGCCGGCCGTCAGCGGCATGCCCAACAGACTCAGCATGAACAGACTCAACGAGAATGCCAGTATCGGCGATTGGAAACCGATGCCACTGTAGTCTTCGAACGAAGTACGCCGATCGCCGCTGCGCGCGATTATCTGGACCACCGCAAACGCGCCGACGTTCATCACCGCGTAAGTGAGCAGATAAAACATGACGGAAGTGATCGCAGCGTCGCGTTTCGCCGGATCGGTAGCGGCACCGGCGGCAACGAAGCCGACGAGCGCGTAACCTGCGTGCGCGATCGACGAATAAGCGAGCATTCGTTTGACGTTGTTCTGCACGATCGCGACGACGTTGCCGAGCGTCATCGTGAGTATCGCCATCACCGCGAGAGTGCTGACCCACGTTTGATGAAGACTGCCGGCAGTCGCGCTTGAAACGACGAACGGCAGACCGAAGATAAACACGCGCATGAACGCCGCGAATCCCGCGGCCTTTGGACCAGCGGCCATGAACGCTGTAACAGGCGTTGGTGCGCCTTCGTAAACGTCCGGCGTCCAGATGTGAAACGGCGCGGTCGCGATCTTGAAACCAAAACCGACGAGCATCATCGCGGCGCCGGCGTAGAGCAACGCGGGATACTGCGCCTCGCTAATGCGGCTCGCGATCTCGGCGATGTTGGTTGTTCCCGGAACGATTCTGCTCGCTACTCCGCCCGGTCCGATTTCCGCGATGGACGTGGCGCCGTAAACGAGCGCGATACCATAGAGCAGAAATGCAGACGAGAACGAACCGAGAATGAAATACTTCAACGACGATTCATTTGAACGAATGTCGGTGCGGCGAAAGCCTGCAAGCACGTAGGTGGCGATCGAGAGAATCTCGAGACCGAGGAAAATGATCACGAGGTCGTTACCCGAAGCCATCAGCATCATGCCGACGGTCGCAAACAAAAGTAACGAATGAAACTCACCGGCCGGAAGTTGTTCGCTCTGGGCCCACACGATGGAAAGCAACAGCGTGAGTGCGGAAACGAGCAGGAAGATCAGCGTGAAGCCAAGACGCAGTTCGTCGAGCACGATCATGCCGTTGAAAGCGTCGGCTGACGGCGTTCCGTTGGCCCAAAGACAGATACTCGCAGCGGCGGCGATCAACAATCCAACCAGCGAGACGCCGCCCGTGATCCAGCGTTGCGACGGACGCACGAAAGCGTCGATCAACATCACGATGACCGCCGCGGCGCAAACGATCACCTCGGGCGCGATTAACGACCAATTGATAATGGGCATCATCGCTGCGGCTCGTCCTTTTTGGTTGGTTCCAGTTCGGCGGTCGTGTAAGAGCCGCCGCCCTTCTGCTGGTTAACGCGCTCGCGAATCGCGGCCACACTCGGTTGCGATCGATCGAGAAACACTCGCGGGTAAACTCCCATGAATAACATCAAAAACAGCAACGGCAACAACAGTCCCAATTCGCGGCTGTTCAGATCCTTCAGTTTCGCATTCTCCGGATTCGTGACCTCACCAAACAGTACGCGCTGCAACATCCACAACATGTAAACCGCGGCCCAAATGACACCCGTAGCAGCAAACATCGTCGTAATCCACGGGTTGCCGACCGCTGTAGATGTCCAGGTTCCGATCAGGATGAAGAACTCACCGACAAAGCCATTCAGGAACGGCAGGCCGATGGACGATAGCGACGCGATCACAAACAGTGTCGAGAACCACGGCATCGGCGTCGCCAAACCGCCAAACTCGCTGATCGCGCGCGTGTGCCGCCGTTCGTAAATGAATCCGACAAACAGGAAGAGCGCTCCCGTAGAGACACCATGATTCAGCATCTGGTAAAGCGCGCCTTGCATGCCGAGCTCGGTAAACGAAAACAGTCCGAGCACGACGAATCCCATGTGACTGACGGACGAATACGCGACGAGCCGTTTGACGTCCGGTTGGACCATCGCGACCAGCGCGCCGTAGATGATTCCGATCACCGCGAGAATGATGATCGGCAGCGCCCACCAGCGCGACGCATTCGGAAACAACGCGAGGTTGAAACGCAGCAGGCCGTACGTTCCCATCTTCAACAGCACACCAGCTAGGATTACCGAACCGGCCGTGGGCGCTTCCGTGTGTGCGTCCGGGAGCCAGGTATGAAATGGAAACAGCGGGACCTTGATACAGAACGCGAGTGCAAAGGCGACAAACAACCAGAACTCGGCTCGTTCTCCCAACGAACTCGTATTCATCGCTTGCAGCAGCGTCGGATAGTCGAACGTGTGATAGATGAAATAGAGCGTCAGGATTCCCGCCAGCATCAACAAACTGCCGACTGCCGTGTAAATGAAAAACTTGATCGCCGCGTAGATGCGCCGTTCGCCGCCCCAGATTCCGATGAGGAAAAACATCGGCACCAGCGACGCTTCGAAGAACAGGTAGAACAGCAGCAGATCGAGCGAGACAAACACGCCGATCATTGCCGACTCGAGTATCAACAGAAACGCGTAGTAGGCGAGCGGGCGTTTGCTGATCGAGGTCCAACTCGACAGCACCGCGATCGGCATCAACAGCGTAGTCAACAACACGAGCCACAAACTCGCGCCGTCAACGCCGAGGTGATAACGTGCGCCTATCGAGCCGATCCAGTTGACGTTGTCTTCAAACCTGAACTCCGCGCCAATTCCCCCGGAGCCGCGCAACAACAACAGCGAAACGACAAACGTTGCGACTGTCGCGATCAGCGCGATCCAGCGGTAGTGATCGTCCCTTCGGGAAGGCGCAAGACTGTAGAACACCATCGCGAGCGCGCCCGCGAACGGCAAGAGAATCAGTATCGTTAACAAATGCGGCATAAACAATCGCACTAGTGTGGAAACCCGAAATACGCAAACACGCCAATTAGAATCAACGCACCAACCAGAATGATCGCGGCGTAACCACGCACAAATCCGGCCTGAAGCCAGCGAGCGAGTCGTCCGAGTTCAGTGACAGCGTTACCGAGAGCGTGCAGAGTGCCATCGATCACACCGATATCGAAAATCTTCCAAAGCCCTTCACGTGAACCTGCTTCAATCGGCCGGATCAACGTCGTGTCGTAAATCTCGTCGACGTAGTATTTGTTTTCGAGTACGCGTGGCATCTCCAACAGCGGACGGCGCTTGAACACCACCCAGCCCACGCCGATCCCCAGAAATGCGATCGCTACCGACACGCCAGCCAGCGCCAGTTCCTCATTGACATGGGCATGTTCGTCCACGTGTTCTGCGTTTTCTGAAGCCGGCATTTTGGCGACGGCTGGTTCCAACGTGTGCTCGATGACATTGATGTCACGATGTACGAACGCATAAGGAACACCGATGAAACCACCGATTGTAGACAGGATCGCCAGCACGATCAGCGGAATCGTCATCGACTTTGGCGACTCGTGCGGATGAACATCCTCATCGCTGAAACGCTTCTCGCCCCAGAACGTCATCACCATCATACGCGTCATGTAGATCGCGGTTAACAACGCGGTGATTGCGCCGATGGCCCATAGCACTTTCGCAAACGGTCCTAAGCCCGCGGCGCTCCACGTCTTCCAGAGAATCTCGTCCTTCGAGAAGAAGCCCGCGAAGATCGGTATACCGGAGATCGCCAACCAGCCGGTGACCATCGTTGCGAAAGTGATTGGCATGTACTTCTTCAGCCCGCCCATGCGGCGCATATCCTGTTCGTGATGCATGCCGTGAATCACCGAACCGGAGCCGAGGAACAGCAGCGCTTTGAAGAACGCGTGCGTGATGACGTGGAAAATCGCGGCAATGAAAGCCCCGACACCGCAGGCAAGAAACATGTAACCGAGCTGCGAGATCGTCGAGTAGGCCAAGACCTTCTTGATGTCGTTCTGTGCAAGACCGATCGTTGCGGCAAACAACGCGGTGGCCGCGCCGATGATCGCAACGACGAACATCGCTGTCGGCGCGTGCACGAAGATCTCCGAACAGCGCACGATCATGTAAACGCCGGCAGTCACCATCGTCGCGGCGTGAATCAACGCCGAGACCGGCGTCGGACCGGCCATCGCATCCGGCAACCAAACGTAAAGCGGAATCTGCGCGCTCTTGCCCGCCGCGCCGATGAAGAGCAGTATCGCGACCGACGTCGCGCCGCCCGCGAAAATCGCGCCAAGCGTGAACGGGTCAACGGATGCGGTTTTAAAATATGACAGCGCAGTTTGCGTGGCTTCGCCAGCGGCCGGATTGGCAAAGAAGCTGACCGAGCCGGTGAGGAAAAACGTCAGCATGATGCCGAGTACGAAACCCCAATCGCCGATGCGGTTCGTAATGAAAGCTTTCTTCGCTGCGTCGCCTGCTTCCTTGCGTCTGATGTAATAACCAATCAGCAGGTACGAACAGAGACCGACGCCTTCCCAACCGACAAACATCAGCACGAAGTTGTCCGCGAGCACGAGCGTGAGCATCGCGAACATGAACAGGTTCAGGTACGAGAAGAAGCGATAGAAGCCATCCTCGCCGTGCATGTAGCCGACCGCGAAGACGTGAATCAGAAATCCGACAAACGTGATGAAAAGTGCATAGGTGCCGCTGAGACGATCCATCGCGAGCGCGAAGTCAGCGCGGAAATTGCCGACGTGCAGCCACGTCCAGATGTGATCGAATAACGGTTCTTCCGTGCGCAGCGCGCCGTGCGAATTGAACGCGAGATAGAAAGCGACGATCGTCGAAATCGCCACGGAGCCACACGCCACGATCGCAATGAACATCTCATTGCGCACGCGCCGCCCAACTAACCAATTAATCGCGGCGCCCGCAAGCGGGGCAAAAATTATTAAACTGAGGAGATTCGTTTCCATCCGTCCGTGTAAGTCTGTGTTCGTCCGTAGCTAAAGTTTCAGAATGCTCGCCTCATCAACATCCAGCGTCTCGCGATTGCGGAAGATCGCGATGATGATCCCCAAACCCACCGCCGCCTCCGCCGCCGCCACAGTCATCACGATAAAGACAAACAACTGACCCGTTACGTCGTGAAAGAAACTCGCGAAAGCAACAAAAGTCAGATTCACGGCGTTGAGCATCAACTCGATGCACATGAACATCGCGATGATGTTTCGCTTGATGATCACGCCCGCCATGCCGATCGTGAAAAGCACGGCCGAGAGTGCGAGATACCAGGAAAGTTGTGGTTCCATCTCTATTAGTCTCGTTTCGCTGCGTCGCGCGGCGGCAACAATCCACCACGCCGCGCCAGCGTCATCGCGCCGACAATCGCCATCAGCAACAAAATCGAAGTTATCTCAAACGGCAACAGGTATTGCGTGAACAACGCGGACCCAATCGACTGGGTCAGTCCAACATCCGACGTGCTCGATCCCGGCGCAACCGGCGACTGCTGCACTGTCACTAGAATGAAAGCCACCTCCGCGATCAGCACGCCCGCCAGCGCGACTGCCGCCGGCACGAGGAACCTGAGCCGGGGACGCCGGTGTTCTTCCTCCTCGACGTTGAGCAGCATGATGACGAAGACGACAAGCACCATGATCGCGCCCGCATAAACGATCACCTGCACTGCCGCAATGAACGGCGCCGCCAGCGTCACGTACAAACACGCCAGCGAGATAAACACGCCAATCAAAGAGATCGCGCTGTAGAGCGGATTGCGTTGCGCCACCACCGCGAGCGCGCAACCAATCGCCATTGCGCCGAAAAGGATGAAGAGAAGCGCCGTCATTACAAATTCGGAAAGAAGTAGATCACTGTTGCGGTCAGGAAGATATTGAACAGCGCAAACGGCAGCAGAATCTTCCAACCAAAGTTCATCAACTGGTCAAAACGAAAACGCGGCAACGTCCCGCGTATCCAGATGTAAATAAACAGAAACACACAGATCTTGAACAGAAAACCAAGCGCGCTGATGAGGCCGAATATAAACGTGCCCGGTGCAACAATAAGATCGAGAAACGGCACGTTCCAGCCACCGAAAAACAGCGTGGTCGCCAGCATCGAAACCGTGAACATGTTGATGTATTCCGCAAGGAAGAACAGCGCAAACTTCATCGCGCTGTATTCCGTGTGAAAACCGGCAACCAGTTCGGTTTCGGCTTCGGGAAGATCGAACGGAACGCGATTGGTTTCGGCAATCGCGGCAATTATGTAGATCAGAAAACCGAGCGGCTGAAGCCAGAAATACCACCGCGTGCCATGCCACGCGGACTGGTTCTGGACGATCTGTCCGAGATCGAGAGTGCCTGCCAGCAAGATGACGCCGATCAGGCTCATGCCGAGCGCTAGCTCGTAAGAGATCATCTGCGATGACGCGCGCAACGCGCCCATCAAACTGTACTTGTTATTCGACGACCAACCGGCGAGCATGATGCCGTAAACACCGACGGAAGTAATTCCCAGAACGTAAAGCAAAGCGATGTCGAAACGCGCGACAGTCAACGGAATCACGTACTCAGTGAAGGGGATTCTGATCTCCGGCCCGAACGGATAGACGATCATCGTCATCAACGCCGCCATCGTGGCGATCACGGGCGCGAGAAAGTAGACGAAGCGCGTCGATTTGTCGGGAACGATGTCTTCTTTCAGGATGAACTTCAGCAGGTCCGCAAACGGTTGCAGCAAGCCGCCTGGTCCAACGCGGTTCGGACCAAGACGTCCCTGGATGAACCCGAGAACGCGCCGCTCGGCGAGCACTGTGTAAGCGACGACGAGCAACACCACGACAAAAGCGACCGTGATGGCTAAGAGCTTCAGCAGAATGTCGATGGCGGTCTGCGTATCCATCTTCTAGGTTGACAGGATTTCAGAATTACAAGATGTCTCATGTCTTGTTAATTCTGTAATCATGTCAGTGTAGTTATGCCTTTGCGCCTATAGTTATCTGGTACAGCGGCGAGGCCGCTGTGGTTTCGGGGCGCGGATTGCCGGATGCGAGTAGCTCAAACTGCGGCACCTTGTCCGTTAACATTCCGAGCCTGAACAACTCCGTACCGACGTCGGGTGTGACGTCGATCTTTTCACCGGCCGGCGCGATCTCCTGCACGCGGTCGCGCAGCGCGTCGGTATTTATTGAGCCGGAAGCTTCAGTGTTGTATTTCGCCTGCACCGGCATCGACTCGTCTTTCAGCAACGGGTAAGTCATGCCCGAGTACGCGGCGACGTTCTTAGCGATGTCGCGAAACACCGCGCTGGCTGAAAGCTGATAACCAAAGTCCAAACCCAACTCTTTCGCGAGTTGATCGACGATCATCCAATCAGCCTTCGACTGGTGCAGTGGCGGAATTGACTGCCGCACGCGTTGGACCTGTCCGCTGTTGTTTGTAAACGTGCCGTCAATTTCCGCGTATGAAGCGGCAGGGAAGACAACATCCGCAGCGGCGGTCGTTGCGTTCTCAAACAACTCCTGCACGACCAGAAAATCCAGTCTTGCCAATCCGTCAGATCCCTGCTCGAGGTGTTCCGGTAGAAAACTTCCGGCGACGTACATCGCGCGGATCGTGTCACCCGCCATTTCGAGCATCTGGTACGGAGACAGGTGACGGTCCATCATGCCCATGTCGTGCGCGCCGACACTGTTATTGAAGCGCGGCAGTGGATGCAGTAGCACGCGGCGAGTTTCACCACCCAGCACGGTCGCGAGCTGCGCCAAAACTGCCTGCGCTTCAGCGCTGAGCGAAGCGTCGAACATCACGACCACGTCGCCATCGCTCGCATCGATCATCTGGCGCGCCGCCGCAATCTGCTGAGCATCAACTCCCGCCTTCTCAGCCGCAAGCGCGTCATTCGCCTGATCCGCCAACGCCAGAATCACGGCTTCATCCGTTCCGGGATTGACGTGCAGAAACAGCGCGGCCTGTTCGCGTAACCTAATCGGCACGGAATTTACGAGGATCAATTGCGCGCCGCCGTTTCGTACTGCCTGGCGGATTTGCTTGCCGGTCAACGGTTGCAACTCGCTCGGATCGCCGCCAATCAACACGATCGTTTTCGCATAACGAATGTCGCGATGCGTCGCGAGCGGCGCGCCGAGATTTTCGAAGAACGATTGCAGGGTATGCAGATCGGTAGTCGTGTAGTTGTTCGTGCCGACCAACTCCGTCGCGAAGCGGCGCAACACGTAAAGCGATTCGTTCGTCAAACGTGGACTGCCGACCACACCGATCGAGTCGCGCCCATGTTTCTCCGCAATCTCATCAAGACGTGTCGCCACGTGCCGAATCGCTTCATCCCACGTCGCGGGAATCAACTTGCCGCCTTTTTTATAGCGGATCATCGGCGTGCGAATGCGATCTTCGTGATTGATGAACGGATGTCCGAATCGTCCCTTCACACACAGAAACTCGCCATTGATTCCGTTGACGTAACGATCGCGCGCGACCACGCGGCGCACTTCACCACTGCGCGAACCGACCGACATCTGGCAGCCATCCGAACAGTAATTGCACGTCGAGATTGTTTGCGCGAGTTCCCACGGGCGCGTCTGGTGACGATAAGTCGCATCGAGCAACGTCCCCGTAGGACAAACCTCGATGCAGTTGCCACACTGCGAACAATCGAGCCAACCCATGTACGTGCCGATAACCGTATGCGCGCCACGTCCGCCGGCTTCGATCGCTTCTTCGCCCATCCACTCATCACAGACGCGCGTGCAGCGTTTGCACAAGATGCAACGCTGCGGATCGTTTGCCACCATCGGCGAGAGATAGCGCTCGGCGTAGTAGTTCTTCTGTTCGGTGAACCGTTCTTCGAGTCCGCCCCAGTCAAACGACATCTCCTGCAACTCACACTCGCCACCACGATCGCACACGGGACAATCGAGCGGGTGATTCGCGAGTAGAAACTCGTTCATCCCGCGTTGCGCCTTTTCGATTTCTTCGCTTTGCGTGGTGACGACCATGCCGTCCGTGACGGTGATCGTGCAGGACGTTTGCAGCTTCGGCATCTTCTCGATGCGCACGAGGCACATACGACACGACGCCTGCAACGCGAGG
>DATEHX010000351.1:0-7519 GCA_035279345.1 Pyrinomonadaceae bacterium
CTCAGCTTCGGCGGCAGTCGCAGCCGCGAGTCTTTCCGCGTAGGTCTCTTCCACCGTCCGCAACTGCAACGCACTTTGATCCGACTCTTCGCGCAGACGTTTGTCCTCGTGTTGCAGGCGATGACATTCGGCTTCGATCAACACGAGCCGCGCCGTCAGTGCTTCAATCTCCGCAGTGACCTCGCCTTTGCGTTTCTCAATCTCCGCGAACTGTTCCTGTTGGTAAACACACTCGCGTGCCTGCCGATCGCGTTGCAACACGGCTTCAGCAGCCGCGGCTCGCACGGCTGACAATTCGTCCTCAAACGAGCGTGCCTGTTGCGTCGCGGTGCGTGCGGCATCTTCGCGTTGGCTGAGATCTTCGCTGATACGGAGTTCGAGTTCGGTTACTTCGCTGAGTTTGGTGTGTGTCTCTTCGAGAACGGTGGCGAGTTTGCGATCTTCGGCGACATAAACGTGACGCAGCAGTTCGCGCAACTCCTCACGCAGCACACCGTAGCGGCGCGCTTTCCCGGCCTGGCGGCGCAGACTGTTCACCTGACGATCGATCTCCGCGACGATGTCGGAGATACGCGAGAGATTGGAGCGCGCGGATTCGAGCCGCGCTTCAGTGGCGCGTTGGCGCACGCGAAACTTCGTGATGCCGGCCGCCTCTTCGATGATCGTGCGGCGGTCCATCGGTTTGGCTGAAAGAATCTGACCGATGCGGCCTTGTTCGATGATGGCGTAGTGGCCGCCGGCCAGACCAGTGCCGGAAAACAGATCCTGGATGTCACGCAGGCGGCAGATCTTGTCGTTCAGCAGATATTCGCTCTCGCCTGAGCGATAGAGTCTGCGAGTTACGGAGACGGCTTCGCCGGGAGCGAACTCGAGGGCGAGGTTCCGTCGCCGCCAGTGGCGCTTGGTGACGGCCTTAGTAGCAGGATTTTGCGGATTGGTTTCCGCAGGCGTTTCAGTTTCCGAAGGTTGACCGGCCTGCTCTGGTTCGGCGGTTTGTTCTGCGGCCTCGATTTGGATGGTGACCAATCGATCGTCGATCTTTTCCAACGTCGAATCGATGTCTTCAATGTCCGGTTCGACTTCGTCGACTTCATCACGCACGAGGTGCAGCACCACTTCGGCCATGCCGCTCGGCTGACGATTGCGCGCGCCCTGGAAGATGACGTCCTTCATCTCACCACCGCGCAGATGCTTGACGCGTTGCTCGCCCAACACCCAGGCGATCGCGTCCGCTACGTTGCTCTTGCCGCAGCCGTTTGGGCCAACGATGGCGGTGATTCCGTCTCCTGTGAAGATTATTTCGGTGTAGTCGGCGAAGGACTTAAACCCGGTGATTTCCAGACGTTGGAGTTTGAACATTTCGTCGAGGCACTATAAGTTGCACACCCTCAGAATGTCAACCACAACGTGAAGTGTTCTGCCACAGATAAACACGGATTTCCTACGGACTTATCCGTGTTCGTCCGTGTAACTCTGTGGCTACTTTGTGATCGAGGGTGGCTGGGTCGGAGTGGCGTCATTTCGCCGTTCATACAACAGCAGTCTGACACCAGGGCGCAACTCAAAAGCGCCGTCTTGCTGCCTGGACCGAACCTGCTGATAGAACTGGCTGAAGTTTGCTTCGATCTCCGGTTGCTGGTTCGCGTTGGCGACGATCATCGGTTCGATTGACTGCGCCATCCGGCCGAAGTAGCCCACGCGACTATAGCCGCGCAAGTACCAGGGCAAAGGCCAGTAATCAGGACTGACGATCGTGATGCCGGTTTGGCCGCCGGTTCGCTCGTTACCGATCCGGTCGATCTCCTTGACGAGGTCCAGTATGCCGCGGGTCGTGTGAGCATAGACGTAGACGTAGCTCTGGTCGTCGTTGTCGTAGTTGATGAAGTTGAGATCGATGCTCTGATAGGCCGTGAACGACAGCACCAAAAACAGAACAACCCCGGTCACGCGCCACTGCCGTCCCTCCAACTCATAAATCGCCTGCACCGCGTAACCGGCAATCAGCGTCAGAGGCATGATAAAGCTCAGCATCAACCACGGCGTTTTGTAGCCGATAAGCGAGTAAGCCGCCAACAAGCCAAACGCCCACAGTGCCGCGAAAAGCGCGAACGCGTTTTTCGGTTTCAGCACGATGAAAAGCGCACCGAGGACGCCCAATAACAATAGCGGACCTTCACGTTTGAGCATCCAGCCGACGTAAGTGTAAATAGGATGAACGTGCGCAAGGTTTGACGTCTTTTTCCAAAGGGCAAATGTCTGGAAAGAAGCAGTAAGGCCGTTTGGGTTCTTCGTGAACGACGAATAGAAGAGATAGTACAGACCCGCAAAAGTGATCGCGGCCAGCGCGACGCACATGACGACAATCACCGGGCCGCCAAGATCGTCGACAAAGTCGCGCAACGACCATACTTCCGGCTGCACTCGGCCTTTAGCTTTCGGTGGTCTCACCTTTCCGCGATGAAGAAGCAAATATACAAACGTCACCGCCAGAGCAATGATCAGTACACCGACTGAAATGAACGCCGTCTCTTTCGTCGCGAACAGCAACGCCGCGGAAGCCGCCGCGGGGATCAAATAGACCGGATTTTGGTGCTCGTATAAATAAAGACACGAAACAACGATTGCGAAAGTAAAGAAAACAAAATGTGTCTCGTGAATGAAATAGCGCGACAGGTAAACAGCGCCCGGAGAGACCGCCAGGAGCAAAGCCGCACTGAGAGTCGCAACCGAACCGAGCCAACGGCGCAACAAAAAGATCAACCAGACCGTCGCCAGACCAAACAGAGCAGGCACCATGCGAATGGCGACGGTAGTCAGGCCGTAATTCTCCATCGCCGACTTACCGAACAGGCCGCGCACCAACCATGGAAAGAACGCCGCGAAGTAGTAGAGAGTCGGGCCGTGATAGTTTTCCGGATCGTAGAAATACTTCCCTTCTCGCACGAGCTGCAGAAGAAAGTTGCCGTTGACTCCCTCGTCGTGATGCAGCGGCACGAGATTGAGATCGTACAAGCGCAACACAGCGGCGATCAGAAAGATCACCACCACGCCGATCCACCACGCGCGTTCGGACAGATCGGCCGGCGTTTCCACGGGCGGCGCATTCTTTGCGCCTGCTCCGGCACGAGCCTTCTTGCTACCTGATCTTGTAGAGGCTGTATTCGCCAACTTGTCCAACCTTTTCGAACTGACTGAAGAACCGGTCGTTGACGGCCTGCATCACCAGACGTTCCTGTGGTCCAACGACAGCATAATCGACGTTGTAAAATTTCAGTAACTGCGTGGCGTCCTGCGAACCGAAATAGATGCGCTTGATCTCACTTTCGCGCTGCACAAAATTTAGGCCGTGAGTCCAGATGTGTCCGGGATAACCCATGAGCGAGCGGCGCCCGGTCAGAAAAATCGGCGTGTTATGCACGGGGGCATGAATGATCAGCGCTCTCGGTGGAGTCTTCTGTTTTACCAACTCGGCAAACGCGAGTCCTTCGGAGCTAAAAATTTCATACTTCGTCGAACGCAAAACAATACCACCGACGTCGAGCGCGCCCGCGAGCGTAACGGCGCCGAATAGAATAACCGCCACTGCTTTGCGAATCGGACCCTGTTGCCAAAGCTTCGCCAGCAGCAATGCAACCAACGGAGCGGAAGCGAGCCACCAGTAGTAAAGCACCTTGATGTTGTCCCAAATCCACGGCGCCATCTTCACGAAGTTGGGAATGATGAAGCAAAGAGTGAACGGCAGGTAAAACAACAGCAGCCGTCTGCGCACCAGAAAACCGTTGCTCCTGAACAGCACGGCCGTGAGAATCAGTGGAATAAAGAAACCCGTGTTCTTGAACCAGAACCAGATCGGATTGTCCTGGCCGCGATCCCAACCCAACTCGAACGCGAAGAAAGTGCCGGCATTGACCGCGCTGTGGAAGGTGGACCACAACAACTGCGGCACCGCGATCGCGGACGCTACGACAAAGAACGTGATCCAATCGCGCCAATTTATGAAGAGCAAGGCGAGGCACGCCGCCATGCCCATCACGACAACAAAACTGTGCGCGTGGACCAACGGTAACAGCCCAGCGGCAACTCCCGCGGCAATCATGCGCCGTTGACTAATCGGAAACCGTTTCGACTCCGACTCCTTCCACAGATTCGCTTTCTTCTTGTTGCGCTCGGGCTTCGCGGTTTCTTTTTCAGTTGCCAGCCACCATTGCGTAAACGCGAGGACTGCCAGCGGCAAGCCCATCAGAAAGCCGCGTTGCGGGACGAGTAACGCCGAGACCGCGTTGCCCCAACGCCAGGTGGTTTCCGGGATGACTGTGAACGAGGGCGATAGATTCACCAGCGCGCCCCAAAGTCCGCCGTCGTTTTCGCCTGCTTGCTCGAACAGTAATACCCAGCCGAGTCCGCCGCTCAGGATCACGATCAACGGCGTGATGACCGCAGCGAGTTTGTCGCGCAACATCTCGAGCGCCCAGCGATGAACCAAACCGACGAACGAGATCGCCAGCAGAAAATTCTCGACAAACATCGACTGCCGCAGATCCGCGCCGCAGCGCAGAAACATTGCCGAGATGAAGTCGGAGGCGAATGGATAAGTGAATCTGACGCCGGCGTAAGTTGGATCTTCGGGTGGAAAGTTGTTGCCGTATGCAAAACTCGTGATCACGCTGATGTGAAACGGCAGGTCGCCGTAGTTGTTGAGCAGTCCCGTGCTGAGACCGGTCTTGTCTTCGATAACAGCGCGGTCGAAAATTTTCCAAAACACGAGCGCGATCACGAAATAGAAAAGAAAGTAACCGACCGAGGCCGCGGTGGGATTGCTCACCGATCGCAACGCGGTTTGAAGATCTTGTTTGATCCGTTTGCTGATTGACGCGTCGGTAACGAGCGCGAGCGGGCTGCAACAGATGGCGGCGCTGAGCAAAACAGCAATCCCAGTCAAACCGACAATCGAAGCCACCACGAAGCCGGCCAAGCTAAGCGCCGCCAATCCGAGACACACGCCGGAACACAGTCGTGCACCCAGCGTCGCGTTGTCGTCGTAAAGATACGTGGCGATTGTGCCGCTAAGAGTGACGAGTAACGCCAGTAGAAGAGAGACAGTCATCAGTCGGAGGCCGCTTGCGGTTGCAAGTTAAATTGGGATTATACCGAGATCGACCTGCTTTGCATCACCGCGAATGATCGGTTAGTTTTCACGCACGAGGTTAATAGATGCTAAGAGCAGGTATCGTTGGGTTACCCAACGTGGGCAAATCAACGTTATTCAACGCGCTGACCGCGCAACAATCAGCGCTGGCGGCGAATTATCCATTCGCCACGATCGAGCCAAACGTGGGCGTGGTCTCCGTTCCCGACGAGCGTTTGGAACCGCTGGCGCGGCTGGTTAAGACCGAGGTCATCGTACCGGCGACGGTTGAGTTTCTCGATATCGCGGGACTTGTGCGCGGCGCTTCGAAGGGCGAGGGTTTGGGCAACCAGTTTCTTGCCAACATTCGCGAAACGGACACGGTGGTTCAGGTTGTTCGTTGTTTTGAAGACGAAGGCGTGATTCACGTCGAGGGCGCGGTCGATCCGGTTCGCGATATCGAAACGATTCAGATCGAACTGGCGTTGGCGGATCTGGCGACTGTCGAACGGCGTCGTGATAAAGCGCAGAAGAGTGCGAAGAGTGGTGACAAAACAGCACGCGCCGAGCTGTACGTGCTCGATAAAATCCAACCCGCGCTCGAAGCGGGACGATCGGCGCGCACTGTCGAACTGACTACTGACGAGCGAGCGATTGCGCGCAACTTCTTCCTGTTAACAACCAAGCCGACGATTTACGCCGCAAACGTCGACGAGAATACATTAGCGGCGGCTGACGAGAACAAAATGGTGCAGGCGGTGCGCGAGATCGCGGCGCAGGAGGCTGCGGAGTGTGTTGTGATCTGCGCGCAACTCGAGTCGGAACTGGTCGCACTGCCTCCCGCGGAACGACTCGACTATCTCAATAGCCTCGGCGTCTCCACGAGCGGTGTCGATCAATTAATCAAGGGCGCCTATCACCTGCTCGGCCTGATGTCATTTTTGACCGCGGGTGAAAAAGAAGTTCGAGCCTGGACCATTCCCCAAGGCACTCGCGCCCAGACCGCTGCCGGCACCATTCACTCCGACATCGAACGCGGCTTCATCCGCGCCGAAGTGATCACCTACGCCGACCTCATGTCCACCGGCTCCTATGCAGTTGCGCGTGAGAAGGGATTGCTTCGTCTGGAAGGCAAAGACTACATCATGCAGGAAGGCGACGTAGTCCACTTTCGCTTTAATGTGTGAAGGGGGCGCGTTTACGTGTGAAGGGGGCAAATCTAACTTTGGCCAGCCTCAAACCGGCGGTTTCCCATTCTGGCCTTTTGACAGACCATCAAGGAAAGCTTTTAGCGAACGCTCAGTAGCTTTGTGTTCTTCCGCAAGTTCGGCCATAACCTGGTCAAGCCTGGCATGCCCGGCCTGGAGCGACGCCTGACCGGCTTGGAGCGACGCCTGGCCCTCTTGAAGCTTGTCTATCTGCTTATCAGTCCTGCCCTGCGCAATAAAGAACTGTTCTATCTTCTCATCCGTCCTGTCCTGAGCGATTCGCAACTTCTCCATCTGTTCGTCGAAACGGGCATGAGCAATTCGCTGTTTCTGATCCCACTCTTTTGCCTCGGCTGCCATTTTGTTCATCCGGTCGTCGAACCGGGCCTGAGCAATCCGCTGTTCCTGCTTCCACTCTTCCGTCTCGGCTGCCATCTTGTCCAGCCGGTCGATGCCCTTGATATGCGCGTCGATTACCATGTTGAGCTTCTCAGTCTGCTCGCGCGACTGTTCACGCCATTTTCGGCGTTCGCGGTGGCCCGCCTCGAGTGCCAACATTAGTACGCGCTCTACGCGATCGAGTCGTCGTTCCAGGTTCATATACAATTTCCTTCAGGTGAGGTGAAAAATCGGCAGCATGATCTCACAAGAGAGAGGGAGGGTCAATCCTAAAAACGAAGTGGGCAAGCGAGAGAGAAAGCATAAGAACTCTCGCTTGCCCACAATCAGCTAACGCAGGAGCTAACGCAGCAGGGCACGAATACCAACAAGGATTAGATAACCAATCGCGAGTACTACCGCCACCTTGATCAACAACACCGCCAGTCCGACTAAGAAGGTAATAAGACTGAATGTTGCCCCTAGTACTCCAAAGATGACACTGAGCGCAAACGGCGCCACCACCATGAAGACAAACAGCCCAAGCACGATCATGCCCACCACTCGCAATGCGTTTTTAGCGTCTCTCATCGTCTACTCTCCAATCACTCCCGCCTTTTATGGGCGGCTTCCCGCCGCCGCCAAGTATACGCAGATTCCGCCGACGGCGTTCCCATGAAAGATTTCGCAGCTTTTGCCCGTAAAAATGGGGCTCTGACTGCAATCTTTTGCCCGATCCGACTAGCTCCCACGTGATCCGGCGGTCGCGTGTTTAATTCTTTTCGGCGATAATTATACATCCTTTTGA
>DATEHX010000352.1:0-2009 GCA_035279345.1 Pyrinomonadaceae bacterium
TTCACATTGCTCAGTTCGTGATGCAAAGCGAAATCGCGAACCTTCGCCTGCTCGCTTCCCCCACCAACAAAACAGAACGCAATATCCTCATGACCTTTCAGCCGGAGCGCCGCGCCAAGCAATGTGTCGAGCGGATGACACGGACTGTGATTCCCGGCGTACATCACCACAAACCGATCGCTCAACCCGTGCTCGCGGCGAAACGCTTCCCTGCCCTCAGGTGAAAACTCAACCGCATCGTCATGCGACCAGGGCGGAATAACCGTCACGCTCTTCGCGTCAGCGCCTTTCGCCAAAACGCGATCGCGCATGAAACGGTCCAACACGATTGTCTGCGTCGCGTGTTTTAAGCTGTAGCGCAGCAACCACTGAAAGCACCGAGTAACAACAGAACCTTCCGTGAGCCAACCCGCCGCAATCGCCTCATCGGGATTGAGATCCATCACCCAGAAACAGAACGATCCGCCTTTCAACCTCACAAACAGCGCACCGAGAAACGAGATCAAGGGCGGCGACGTCAGCGCTACCGCCACATCAAAACGCCGTAGCAACAACAGTCGCAACGCGCAAACAATCGCGAAGCTGCTAAAGTTGAACGCACGCCGCCAACGGCTGCTCTTCCCCAGCGACAACGACGGTATGCGAATGATCTCGATATTGTTCCACGACTCGCGGCGCGGAAAGCGTAGCGACGGATCGTCGTAACCCCGGTCGCTGGCGATCACGGTTACGTCATGGCCTTGTGCAGAGAGCTCCGTTGCGAGTTCGGTGAGGTATTGTGCTGTAGAAACTACATCGGGATAGAAACACTGGTTGAGGAGCAGGACCTTCAAATCAGTGCCACAAAGAGGCACAAGAAGGACAAAAAGTTATGGCTAATTGGCTTGTGCCTCTTGTGCTTCTTGTGCCTCTTTGTGGCTATGAGTCGCGGACGCGCTTACGAAAATCGTCAACGGTTTTTTCCAAACCTTCGTGCAAAGGAATCGTCGGGTTCCAGTGCAAGTATTTTTGCGCGCGAGTGATATTGGGCTGTCTCTGTTTCGGATCGTCTTGCGGCAGCGGCAGATATTTGAATCCCGTCTTCGTGCCACAGATCGTCTGCACCTGTTCGGCGAGTTGCTTGATCGTGAACTCACCTGGATTGCCGAGATTGATCGGATCGTTCAAGCCGTCAGTGTTCATCAAACGAACCAGGCCCTCGATCAAATCGGAAACATAACAGAACGAACGCGTCTGTTCGCCTTCGCCGTATAGCGTCAACGGTTCGCCGCGCAACGCCTGCACGATGAAGTTCGACACCACACGGCCGTCGTCTTCGAGCATTCTTGGACCATACGTGTTGAAGATGCGCGCAATGCGGATGTCGACGTGGTTCTGGCGGTGATAGTCCGTCATCAACGTTTCCGCGAGTCGTTTGCCTTCGTCGTAGCACGAGCGCAAACCGATCGGATTGACGTTGCCCCAGTAATCTTCAGTTTGCGGATGGACCAGCGGATCGCCATAAACCTCGGAGGTCGAGGCTTGCAGAATCCGCGCATGAACGCGCTTCGCGAGACCAAGCATGTTGATGGTGCCCATCACGTTGGTCTTCACTGTTTTCACCGGATTGTATTGATAGTGAACCGGTGAGGCGGGACACGCGAGGTTGTAAATCTGGTCGACTTCTAGAAGGATCGGCTCGGTCACGTCGTGCCGCAGCAATTCAAAACGCGGATTATCGAGCAGGCTGAAGATGTTATCGCGCCTGCCGGTGAAAAAGTTGTCCAGGCAAAGCACTTCGTTTCCCTCATCGAGCAGCCGCTCGCAAAGATGCGAGCCGATGAAACCGGCGCCGCCTGTAACCAGAATCCTCATCTTGTCCTCCGCACCGCGTAATTGCCGAGATAAAGCGCGTCCATTCTCGTTTTCAGAAAACAGTCGATCGCTTCCTGCGGCGTGCAGACGATGGGCTCGTTTTCATTGAACGATGTGTTGAGCACCACGGGCACGCCGGTGAGCTCGGCGAAATC
>DATEHX010000353.1:0-4861 GCA_035279345.1 Pyrinomonadaceae bacterium
GTGAACGGCAATATCCAAACGCCGTCGCTGATCATCGAGCAGGGCGCGATGTTCGAAGGAAGCTGCAAAATGCTTCAGATGCACAACGCCGCCGAGAAAGTGAAGAGAGAAAACAGGAAGGACGAGCCGCTCGACACCACGAAGATGCCTCCGGTCCGTACGGACGCCGCGGCCAAACCGGCCACAATTCCGAACGTATCGAACACCGTCAGCTAAGCACTTTCCACATTGACTATCCACAGATTACACAGATTTAATCTGGGTAATCTGTGGATTCTTGTTTTTAGGAGCGAAATGAAAAGAGCAGCTTTCGTTCTGATTTGCAGCGTCGCGCTGATGCTGGTTTCTGTCCCTGCGGCTTTTAGCCAAGTTCCTCTTCCCGTACTTCTGCGGATCACGCAGGCGGAAGACGAGCGGCGTTGGGATGATGACTTGCGCGGGTTACTGTCGAATCGTAGTGCGGCGATTCGCAAGCGAGCGGCATTGGCGGCCGGAAGAATCGGCAATGAAGACTCGGTGGTGGCGCTCGCTAATATGATGAAGCTGGACACTGATCCGAGCGTTCGCGCGATGGCCGCTTTTGCGCTAGGTGAGGTTGAATCGCCCTCAGCGGCGGAAGTTTTGATCGCAGTCATTAAGAACAACGACGAGCGAGGCGAACTTCGCGCACGTGCGCTCGAAGCACTCGGAAAGATCGCCGGCGCTTTGCCGCAGGATCAGCAAGCACGGCAACGTGAACTCGGCGCCGTGATTCGCGAGGCGCTCGAAGTTGAATCCGGACGCACGGCCAATCAGTTAACGGTGCTGCTCGGTATCACCGCCGCATTGCGCTCGCGGCCAGCGGATGCCGGCCCGACACTGGCGAAGTTTCTGAATTCTCCGGACGCGCGTGTTCGATCGGATGCCGCAAACGCCCTGGCGCGGTTGCGTTTGAAAGACGGTAACGATCAACTTCGAAATCTTCTATCCAGAGATCCCGATGCAAACGTACGCGCCAATGCCGCACGCGTTCTCGGTGCCACGGACGACAAAGCCGCCTTTAATGCGATCCTGGCACTCGTCACCAGCGATTCTGACTCACGCGTTAGAGTCAGCGCCATCAGAGCTTTGGCAGCTCTCAAAGATCCTCGTGCCGCGGAGCCTTTGCTAAAGCGCGCCGTCATGGATCAAAACGAAGTGCTGGAGATCGCGACAACACTCGGGCGTTTGTTGCCGCAAACCGATAACTCGGCCGCGATCGTGTGGTTACAGGAAGCAAATAAGCGGCTGAAACACTCCGCACCGGAGGTTGAGATTGCGTTCGTACGCATTTCCCCCACGACGTACTTAACGGAACTAAGCGGGACAGGGATTTCTACGGATTGGCACGCTACCGCGGCGATCGCGAATGCACTCGCGGAGTACGCAGCACTGCCGGATTCAGTAAAAACAAAAGCTGAACTCGTAACAGCCGCAAAAACGCGACTGCGCAAAATGCTCGACTACCGCAATGTCGACTACGGCATCCCGGACGTTCTGCGCGCACTCGCTGCGTTCAAACCAAAAGACCTCCAGCAGGTTCTCGTCACCCAGCTAAGTAAACCCGACGTGATTGTTCGCGCCACTGCCGCGGACCTGCTCGGCGATCTGCCACCGTCCGAGGAGATCACCATCGCGCTGACTGCCGCCCGGATCCGGGCAACTCGCGATTCGCTCAACGATGCGTCTCTGTCGATTCTCGACAGTTTGGGCAAACAAAAAACCACGCTCGCCAACAGCACCATTAAAGAGGCACTCGGTTCACCCGACTACCTCGTCCGTCTACGCGCCGCCACAATACTGAAGGCAAACGGCGCAGGCGATTTCTTTTCACAGGTTGGGCCGGTTAAAACGCGAAATACCCAAGCTGATTACCGCCGCGCGCTCGCGCGGATCGGAAGAAGAGTCGAAGCCGTCGTGACTACCACCAGAGGTTCGTTTACTATGGAACTGCTCCCCAGCGAAGCCCCCTTAACCGTAGACAACTTCGTTCAACTTGCCCAGCGAAATTATTATCGCGGCATCACCATTCATCGCGTTGTTCCGAACTTTGTGATTCAGGATGGTGACCCGCGCGGCGATGGCAACGGCGGACCTGGGTATCAGATCCGCTGCGAAATAAACGAAGTGCCTTACGATCGCGCGACCTTAGGCATGGCGCTTTCAGGCAAAGACACGGGCGGCTCGCAATGGTTCGTGACGCACGCGCCACAGCCGCATCTCGACGGCGGTTACACAGTTTTTGGACGGGTCGTAAGCGGCATGGAAGTGGTCGACAGGATCGAACGCGGCGACGTGGTAAAGTCGATCACAATTCGATAGGAGCCGGGTGAAGAAGACACAAACAACACTTTTTGCGTTCTGCTTCTTGTGCATCTTTTGTGGCCTCGCGGCCGCACAAACCAAAGTAGATGCAGAACCATCCGAGCGGCACCGTTACCGGATCGATATCAAGATCGATTTCGAAAAGCTTTCCTACACGGGCACGGAAACCGTTCGCTGGATCAACGGCGGCGAGAAGCCGGCTTCGGTCATCTATTTTCACCTGTATCCAAACCTGCGCGTCGGCGATCAACTTACCACCGAATCCGACGAGCCGCGCATCGACATTCTCGAAGTGCGTGCTGCCGGTGATGAAACCGCACTCTTTTCCGCACTCGAGGATCAGGGCACGACTCTAAAAGTAAATCTGCGTGAACCGGTTGCCGCCGGTGGCGCGGCTGAAGTCACGATCAAGTTCAAAGGCACTGTTCCCGAGATCGATCGTGACGAAACGAGTTTGACGACCCACGTTGTGAAGCAAGTGAGCGCCGCACTGCGCAGCGATCGCGAAACGCGGCGCGCGCGCGACATCAACTTCCATTGCCGCGGCGTGATGTTGCTCGGAACGGCTTATCCGACGCTCGTGGTTCACGACGGTGACGAGTGGAGACGTAAAGTCGAGCCGTCGGTCGGCGACTTCGTCTTCAACGAAGCAGCGGATTACGAAGTGACTGTTACGGCTGCGTCGGGTGTTGAAGTCTTCACCTCGGGCATGGAAACCGGCCCGCGTTCTGAAAAGAACACACAAACTTTCACCGCCACTGCCATGCGCGACTTTGCCATTCTCGCGGGTCGCGGACTGCGTAGCGAACACACCGAAGTGAACGGCACGAACGTGCGCTCGATCTACTTCGCCGAACACGAACGCGTCGGCAAACGCGCGCTGGTCGTTGCGGCCAATTCACTGCGAACGTTTACGGAGATATTTGGACCATTGCCGTTTAAACAGGTCAGCATTGCCGAAGCACCGCTGGTTGCCGGTCTTGGAAGTTGTGAGTTTTCCGGTTTGAACGTCATCGCGAGTGCTTTCTTCGTGGATTTCGACTCGCCGGCAGTGCGCAATCTGCCGGAGATCATTCGCGAGCAACGGCCGTCGGTTGAAGAGAGCCTGGAGTGGACCGTCGCTCATCTCGTCGCGCACCAATGGTGGGGTGCAGCCGTTGGAAACGATCCGGCGCGCGAGCCGATTCTCGACGAGGCGCTTTCGTGCTGGTCGTCGCTGCTTTACTACCAACAGATGTATGGCGCGGAAAGAGCGACTGCGGTGCTGGACGATCAAGTCCGCGGCGTGTACCGCATGTATCGCACGTTTGGCGGCGACGACATGGACGCCAATCGGCCGTCGCGCGAGTACCGCAACACGTTTCAGTATGCCGCGATCGTCACCGCGAAGGGCGCGTTGATGTTCGTCGATCTCCAGCGCACGCTTGGTGAAGAAAAAGTGTTCGCGGCGTTGCGGAAGTATTACCAGGCAAATCTCTACGAGATCGCCCAGCTCGAAGATCTGCGCATCGCGCTCGTCGCTGAAGCTCCGGTCGAACAAAGGCGGATGATCGGACGTACATTTACCCGCTGGCTTACGGCCAAGCGAGGTGACGAGGACATCGCGCCGCCCGATCAGGAGTTGGCCACGTCGTTGGGGATTCAATCGAAGCAGCCTCCAGCGCGCTCCGGCGACAAAAATGCGCTGAATGCGCTAGGTAAAGTGGGGAAATTTTTCTGGCAACAGATGACGCGTATTCGCTGACTTTGTGCTTTTTTGTGGCTTGAGATGAAAGAATTGAGCTTTAACGCATTTCCGATTGAACGCGCCCGCGACAGGCGAGCCGCGAAGGACACCAACGTTGAGACGAGTCTCGAACGCTTGAGCTGGCTCATGGACGATCTGTTTCGTGTGCCCGTGCTCGGCTGGCGCTTCGGACTCGACGCGCTGATCGGATTGATTCCCGGCTTTGGCGATACCGCTACTTCGCTGGTCTCGTTCTACATTCTTGCCGCCGCGGTTCGTTATCGCGTGCCGAAGGTGACGCTAGCCAGAATGGGAGTGAACATCGCGTTTGATTACCTCGCCGGTTCAATACCATTCGTTGGCGACCTCGCGGATGCGGCGTGGAAGTCGAACCACAAAAATATCGATCTGCTGAAAAAACGAGCGACCGTATCTGCTGAAGAAGCACGATCGGGAAGGATGAGCGATTGGTTGTTTGTGGGAGGAATTATTCTTGGACTAATCGCGCTCGCGTTGGCGAGCGCGTTCGTCAGTTTGTATTTGCTGCTTCGTCTCGGCGAATTGCTCGCCGGAACATAGGTCCTATAAGTCCTATAGGACCTATACTGCCGCTACTTCCTCAGCCGGCAATAATCGTTCAAGCGCCGACTTCAACATATCCAGGCCGCGCTCACCAGCGGCAAAGCTCTTCAGCTTTCCTTCCGCGTCAAAAAGGTAATACGCCGGCACATAGCCGTTGTGATTGTGAAACGCGTCTTTGAGCTTGTGTTCGTTGTCGACCGCGACCGGCTC
>DATEHX010000354.1:0-12130 GCA_035279345.1 Pyrinomonadaceae bacterium
TGAGATTGCGCAGGTACCGAGGCACTCTTCGTTGTCCTTAAACTTTCTCCTGAGCGACCGTACCGAGAAGTCCGGAGGGCCGAAACAGCAGTATCAAGATGAGTATGGCGAAGGCAACGGCGTCTTTGTAGGTTGGCGACAAGTAGCCGACGACCATTGTTTCGGTGATGCCGATCAGCAAGCCGCCAAGCATCGCGCCGGGAATGTTGCCGATGCCACCGAGCACTGCGGCGACGAAGGCTTTCAGACCCACGATGATTCCCATTAAAGGATCGATGCGTGGGATGCGAATGGCGACGAGCACACCGGCCGCTGCCGCGAGCGCCGATCCGAGTGCGAAAGTGAAAGCGATGATGCGATCGGTGTTGATGCCCATCAGTTTCGCCGACTGCAGGTTGAACGAAACCGCGCGCATCGCTCGTCCGGTCTTCGTCCGGTAAACAATCAGTTGCAACGCGATCATCAGCACGAGCGCAATCACGAGCACGACGACGTCGGCGCTGTTGATGCTTGCGCCGCTGAAAAGTTCGAAGTTGCGTTTGCCGAAGAGTTCGGGGAAGAACTTCGGCTCGGCGCCGAACACGACCTGTCCGCCGTTCTCGAGCAACAGCGAAACACCGATCGCGGTGATCAGCGCAGTCAGCCGGGAATACTTGCGCACCGGACGATAAGCCAGACGTTCGATGATCACGCCGATCGCGGCGCAGATTGCCATCGCGAGCAGCATCACCACGAGCGCGGTGATCAGCGAAGGTTCCATCGCGCCACCGCCGAGCAGGCCGCGCGCGATGAACCCTTCCGGATTCATGCCGATCGCCTGCGCGCCGCGCGCGCCGATGCCGTTGGCAAGATAAAAGCCCATGAACGCGCCCACCATGTAGACGTCGCCATGAGCAAAGTTAATTAGCTTCAGTACCCCGTAGACCATCGTGTAACCGAGCGCAATCAGTGAATAGATTGCGCCCAGCGAGATACCGTTGATCAGTTGTTGGACGAACGTACTCATACGTGTGATTCGCTATCCTCGAGTGTCGGAGTGCGGAGCTTTGCAGTTCGAGCGTTTGATAGCGATCACTAATTTGTGGTCTTGGCCGGCACTGGCGCTGCCGTGTCTGCGGGTGCCGTTGTGTTTGCCGCGGTCGTACCTTCGACGTTGACGCGTTCTTTCACTGCGTAGGTGCCGCCGTCCTTGATCTCGATCATGACGATTGGCTTCACCGCGTCGCGGTTCGCGTTGAAGGTAACGGTGCCGGTCACGCCCGGAAAATCTTTGGTGGCAACCAATGCATCGCGAATGTCCGCGCCGTCGAGCGACTTGGAACGCTTGATGGCGTCAAACATGATGTTCGCGGCGTCATAAGCGGTTGCAGCCAGCGCATCGGGAATAGTTCCGTAACGCGTCTTGTAGTCGTTAACAAACTTCTGCACTTTCGGATCGGTGTCGTATGGCGAGTAGTGATTCGTGAAATACGAACCGTTCAAAGCAGTTCCGCCGATGGCGTAAAGCTGAGTGGAGTCCCAACCATCGCCGCCGATGAGCGGCACCGTGATGCCTTTGTCGCGCGCCTGCTTGGCGATCAAGCCGACGTCGTTGTAGTAACCGGGAACGAAGATGACTTCCGGATTGAAGCCTTTGAGTGAAGTCAACTGCGCGTTGAAGTCCTGATCGCCTTCCTGGTACGACTGCACGCCGACGATCTTGCCGCCCATCTTGGTGAACGTTTCGTTGATGACTTTTTCGAGACCGGTCGAGTAGTCGTTCTTGCGGTCGACCATGATTGCCGCGGTCTTGGCGCCGAGCGATTTGGCTGCGAACTGAGCGATTGCCGCGCCCTGAACCGGATCGATGAAGCAGCTACGGAAAATGAAGTCGCCTTTCTTGGTGACTTCCGGATTTGTTGACGACGGCGTCAACATCGGGATTTTCGCGTTCTGCGCGATGGGCGCCGCGGCGATTGAGCGCGAACTCGCTACTTCGCCGAGAATCGCGTGTACCTGATCCTGCGTCACAAACTTCGTCACGATCGTGGCGGCTTCGGACGCATCGGAGCGATCGTCCTGCACGAGCAGTTCGACCTGTTTGCCGTTGATACCGCCGGCGGCGTTGACCTCATCGGCGGCCATCTTGATACCGTTAACTGAGGAAATACCGAAGTTTGCGGTCGAGCCGGTGGTGGACATAAACACACCGACGCGAACCTTGTCGCCGCCTCCTGCCTGGGGATTGCATGCGCTCAACAGACTTATTGAGACAAATACTGCTACTAAAAGACGTTTCATATAGGGCCTCACAGGGTTAGAAGTTTTCTGATGCGGCGTAATCGCGCTGAATAATAGCTTTCTCGCGCAGCGTTACGCAAATGTAACTAGCGTAAAACCGTGCGAATCTGTGCCTTGTGCCTGTAAGATATGCGGCCGTGAGCAAACTCGGAGACATGAATGGAGCGGAGTTTCGCCGCTTTGGACACGAACTGATCGACTGGATCGCCGATTATTTTGACAACATCGACGACCTGCCCGTGCTCGCGGCGATCGAACCGGGCGATCTGAAGGCGCAGTTGCCCTCCGTTCCGCCGGAACAGGGCGAGCCGATGGAACAGATCGTCGCGGACCTCGACCGGTTAATCGTGCCCGCACTGACGCACTGGAGCCATCCGTCGTTCTACGCTTACTTCGCGACCTCCACTTCCGGACCGGGAATTTTGGGCGAACTGCTGACTGCCGCTTTCGACAACAAGGCGATGCTGTGGCGCACGTCGCCCGCGTCGACCGAGCTCGAAGAAGTCACGCTCGACTGGTTGCGGCAAATGATGGGGCTCGACCCCGGAATGATCGGGATCATTTACGACACCGCGTCAGTTTCCAGCATGCACGCGATTGCGGCCGCACGCGAAGGCGTGGAGAAACGCGTTCGCGAAGACGGCATGTCGGGACGCACTGACCTGCCGCTTTTGCGAGTTTACGTTTCTGAACAGGCGCATTCATCGATAGAAAAAGCCGTGATCACGCTCGGGTTGGGCCAGAGGGGGTTGCGCAAGATTCCGACGGATAGCGAGTTTCGGATGGACGTGCGCGCCCTCGAGGCGGCGATTGAAGAAGACGCAGGCCACGGGTATTTGCCGTTTTGTATCGTCGCAACGGTGGGAACGACGTCAACGTCGAGTATCGATCCGGTGAAGGAGATGATTCCGATCGGCGAGAAGTACGCGATGTGGTTGCACGTCGATGCGGCGTATGCAGGGTCGGCGGCGATCGTGCCGGAGTTTCAATCCATACTCGCCGGATGTGAACGCGCGGATTCGCTGGTGACGAATCCGCACAAGTGGCTCTTCACGCCGTTTGATCTTTCGGTGCTTTATTGCCGTCACATGGATTTGCTGAAGCGCGCGTTTTCGCTCGTGCCGGAATATCTGCGCACGCCTGAACAGGAGAAAGTGCGCAGCGGTTCGGATTACGGTATTCAACTCGGGCGCCGCTTTCGTGCATTGAAGCTGTGGATGGTGATTCGTTACTTCGGTCACGAGGGTTTGGCCGCGCGGATTCGCGAACATTGTCGTTTGGCGAGTTTGTTTGCGTCGTGGGTTGAAGGATCGGGCGATTGGGAGTTGATGGCGCCGCATCCGCTGGCGCTGGTTTGTTTCCGCGCGTGTCCTTCCTCGGTTGCTGAAAAAGATTTAGACGCGCTGAATGAAGCGATCATGCACGGGGTTAATGCAAGCGGCCGCGCGCTGCTCTCCCACACGCGGCTTAACGACAAGCTCACGTTGCGGCTGTCGATTGGAAACATTCGCACGACAGAACAGCACGTGCGCCAGGTGTGGGAATTATTGAATGAACAGTTGCGGAGGAGACAATGAAATTCCTGGCTTTGATTTTTCTATCTGTTGTATCCGTGTTCCAAACCGCTGACGTTAAGAACTTCAACGCCAACAGCGTTTCTTTTGATTACCCAAACGGTTGGGTCCTGAACGACGACTCAAATTCCGACGCGCAGCAGTTAACCCTCGCGCGCCCGAATAACGACGTTCAGATTCGCGTGTTCGTCCACAAAGGACGCATCGCGACCGAGAAGTTTCCCGACGCGAAGAAGAGCTTCATCGATCCCTACGTCGCCTCAACCGTGAAGCAGTTCGTGGCGATGGGCGCAAAACCGGAACAGTCTCCCGACAGCACCGAGATCGGCGGCGCGAAAGCGGAGGGCGTCAAAATCGCCGCGAACTTAGGCGAACCGGGCGCAGCAAAAATCTACTGGGCACTCGTGGGCCAACGCGTCGTGATCCTGACGATCTTCGGTCCCGACCGCGAGATCAAACAGTTCACCTCCGCGTGGGACACCGTACGCAACAGTTTGAAAGTCGAAGAGAAGTCCGGCAGCAGTCCGAGCCCCAAGCCGGGTCAGTGACTTTTTGTTTCAATCGCTCTTTGCCTCACAAGGAGTTCCTCACATGTCTGAAAATGAGCTTGCTGCTGTCATTGTCGATGCCGCGCTGAAGATCCATAGAACACTTGGTCCTGGATTGCTGGAATCTGTTTACCAGGCGACGCTTAGTTTTGAGTTGAATAGGCGAGGAATACGACTCAGGCAGGAAGTCGGTTTACCTGTTCACTACGAAGGCATCAAACTCGATCTCGGGTATCGCATCGATCTTCTAGTCGAGGAAAAGGTAATTGTCGAGATCAAGTCGGTTGAGCTGTTAGCCCCGGTGCATCGGAAGCAGTTGCAGACGTATCTGCGGTTGTCGGACTTGCGACTTGGATTACTCATTAACTTCAACGTGGAGCTTATTAAGGATGGTATACAAAGAGTGGTTAATCGATTGGTTGAGTAAGTCTCCCGCAAAGCCGCAAAGGCGCAAAGGAAAGCCGCAAAGTTCCGCTGGAAAGATCATGGCCCTTACAATGAATGGCTTAAGGCTTTCCTTTGCACCTTTGCGCCTTTGCGGGAGACTTTCTTTAATAATCGCAATCGCTTCAACAGTTGCATCTTCCTCCGCCCAGACGCGGCGGCAGATGGCGCCTGCGGACATCCTGCGGGTCGCAAATGTCAGCGATGCGCAGATGTCGCCGAACGGACAGTGGATCGTCTATACCGTTTCGTCCGTTGATGAAGACAAGAACTTCACCACGCTTTGGATCGCGCGTGTGTCGGGTGAGGCGTTCGCGCTCAGGCCGATACCGGCCCCGACGCCGACGCGCCGCCCGGGACCATACGTTGATTGGCCCGATACTCGCACGGAGATACGGCCGTTGTTGCCTGCGGGTTGGAACGGATCAAATCCGCGCTGGTCACCCGACAGTAATTCGATCGCGTTTCTTTCCGGTCGTGAAGAGCAGGATGGAATCTGGGTGGTCAGGATCGACAAGAACGACCTGCCGAAATTCATCGCACCCGTTCAATCAACAAACTTTTTCATCACCTACGCTGGTGAACCGTTCGCATGGTCGCCCGACTCGCGCCGTATCGCTTACATCTCCGCAAAGTCCGAAACTCCCGAGCCACCGCCCACAACCTCGCGAAGGCCAAACGATCCGCGTGCGAACGATCCGCGCGTAATCGATCGCATCCAGTACAAATCGCGCACTTCGTTTTCCGACACTCGCCGCACGCATGTGTGGCTCACTGAGGTCGAACGGCCACAGCCGCAACAGCTCACGTCGGGCTCGTTCTACGATCACGCCGTGACTTTCAGCCCGCGTGGTGACGAGATCGCGTTTCTCTCGAACCACGAATCCGATCCGGATGCGAACAACAACTCGGATATCTTTGCTGTTGACTTCGGTGGGCAAACGCGACAGATCACACAGACAAAAGGCTGTGAATACGATCCCGTGTGGTCGCCCGACGGCCGCTCGATCGCTTACACCGCAACGCGGCGTGACGTCACGACGATCGACAGCGTCGCGGAAGACGCGCACCTGTGGGTGACTCCCGCGGCTGGTGGCGCGGCGCGCGAGCTAGCGACCGATCAGGACCGCCGCGTCCGCGATCCGCGCTGGTCGCCCGACAGCCGTTCGATCATTTATCTCGCGGGCGATCGCGGTTACACAACGCTTTTCCGGATCAGCACTGAAGGCGGGCGCGCCAGCCGCTTTTCGCTTTACACACTCGACGATCAACTTGCGGGTGGATTCGAGTTGCCGGGCTCGAAGTTTCGCACTGAATCCGGTTTGCCGTTTGCACTGGCCCAACCGTTTCAGATCACGAGTTTTAGTATCGCTAACAGAGCGCAAACTGTTATCCGCGGCAACGCGGTTGAAGTCGCGTATCCCTTGGCGATCACGCTTGGTCACGCTTTGCGGCCCGCGGAAGTTTGGGCGGGCCTGGGCAGCATCGTGCCGATGCGCCGCATGACTGCGCACAACGATACGCTCGTGAGATCTTTACGATTCATAGCGCCGGAAGAGATCAACTACGCCAGTTTTGACGGAACGCAGATTCAGGGTTGGCTGATGCGGCCGCCCGGCTGTAGCAGCGATCGGAAGTGCCCGTTGATTTTGAGCGTGCATGGTGGTCCACACGGAATGTACGGCTGGTCGTTCAATGCGTCGTTTCAGGTTTACGTGGCGCGTGGTTACGGCGTGCTTTATGTGAATCCGCGTGGGTCGAGTGGTTACGGGCAGAGGTTTTCCGACGGCACGATCAATGAGTGGGGCGGTGGCGACTACCGCGATCTGATGGCTGGTGTTGATGAGGCCTTAAGAAAGAACTCGTGGATTGATGGCGATCGGCTCGGCGTCACGGGCGGCAGTTACGGCGGGTTTATGACGAACTGGATCATCACGCAAACGCCGCGGTTTAGAGGCGCGGTTGCGTCGGCCAGTGTGAGTAATCTGATCAGCTTTTACTCGACTTCGCTTTACCAGGATCTGATTCACGCGGAGTTTGGCGGCTTTCCGTGGGACAACTTCGATTTGTTGTGGCAGTGGTCGCCGCTGCGCTACGTGAGGCAGGTGCAAACGCCGACGCTCTTCCTGCACGGCGAGAACGACAACGACGTGCACATCACGCAGGCCGAAGAGATGTACATGGCGCTGAAGCGGCGCGGCGTGGAAACGGTTTTCATCCGTTACCCGCGCGAAGGCCACGGCCTCCGCGAACCCCGTCACCGCGTTGACGCCCTCGAGCGCACGCTAAGCTGGTTCGATCGTTACGTGAAGCTCTGACTGATGGCTATGCCAGCGTAAACCCACCGACACAGTCGGTGGTACTTTCAGACCCACCTACATACATACTACTGGAGCGCTCAATCCCACCGACAGAGTCGGTGGATCGTTCATACTGCCGCACGATGGTGAACAATCCACCAACTGCGTTGGTGGGATTTCAGTTCGCGTGTTGAATTTTGTAGGCTGGATATGAAAACACCACCGACTGCGTCGGTGGGATGCCCAGCCGAAGACTACTACGTGACGACCAGGCGGTCGGTGTCCATCGAGTCGCGCAGTTGCCCCATCATCCGCGGGTCGCCGAAGACGTAAGCCATATTCGGTTCGTCGCGAGCCGGAGCCTTGCAGGGTTCAAAGGGATACGTGTCGCTGATTTCGCGGCAAACTTCGGATGCCACCGGTGAGAGATAAACGATCAACCGGGTGTCGAGGTCCCCTTGGCCCGATTGGTCACCCTCGGTTGCATGAAACATCGCGAAGCCCTCAGGCTCGTTTGCACGCCGATAACAATCCCACGCCATATTCCCGATGACCACGGCATCCGCATTATCAAGCTGGACAGGGAGCACGATTCTATTCCACGACATAACGAAACATTCCTTTTCAAGATTAGGGAGTTGAAGTATTACCGGTGTCCGCCCTTTGTTACCCAATCCGCCGGGGCACTGTCAAGAAAGTTCTATTGGCGGTTTTTGTTACGGGGCCGAAAGGGTTAATATGTGCTGACTTAGTGAAAAAAGATTGGCAAGAGATCAAGCGGGTATTGGGTCGTTGTTTACGACTGCGCTGCCCGGCGTGTGGCAAAGCGAAGATCGTCTCGCATCCCTTCAAAATCCGCCACCACTGCCCGTCCTGCATGGCGCTTTTCAAGCGCGAGGACGGCTTTTTTGTGGGCTCGATCCTGGCGAACGTCGTAACGACGGAGTTTGCGATCCTGCTGGTCTGTTTCTTCTGTTTGATTGTTTTGGGCATGGATTACGAAGCCGTACTCGTCGTGCTCTTCATCATGGCCCTGGTTTTTCCCGTCGCTTTTTATCATCACAGTTGGAGTCTTTGGCTCGGTTTTGACTACTTCGTGGAGTCGCTTCCGAAGTACACGCCGTTCTCGCGCTACGAAGGCGGCAAGGAACGCTAGCCGCCCGCGGTTGCGCGTTTATTGATATTCTGGGTTATACTCCCGCTAGCTCGCCCGCCCGCAGTTTCAGGCGCTTAGGTCCAATACGACTAAAGGAGTCTCGGAGCGATGAGGTGTTTCTCGCACGAGGGCGAGTCAAGGTTTATTGTGTGACCGTCTGCGAGACGGTTTTGAATTCACCAGGTTGAGAGCACACGCTCCGAGCAGTGATTGCTCGTTTAGCATTTGCACTCCCTGTAACAGCATCTCCGGCCAAAGCGCCCGGCGGCTAGTCAGGTTTTCTGTTGATAGAAAGAAATTGTTGTCGCGTTCCGGACAAGATTGATCCGCGCGCGACCCGAGTTGCGCCTCTTTCGGCGCACCGCTTCCAATCCATCCGCATGTGGCTTCGCGGAAACTGGTCTCAACCCCAATTTCGCGGCAGGCCCACCATTCCCAGTAAAGGCAAGAAATGTCAAAACAACTAATCGTAAGCGTCAATGGACGCGAGAAGAAGATTGCGATCATTGAGGACGATAAGGTCTCCGAGTTCTACATCGAACGTGGAGAACAACATCAAGGCATCGTCGGTAACATTTACAAGGGGCGCGTGATGCGCGTGCTTCCCGGAATGCAGTCGGCATTCGTAGACATCGGTCTCGAACGCGACGCGTTTCTTTACGTTTCTGACTTCTTCGATGAAGAAGAAGAATTTGAACGCATCGTCATCGACAAATCGAAGAAGGGCACTCCCGACGCCGAACACGCCGCGGCCGAAGAGGTCGCGCTCAATCGCGTCGAACGCGAACAACGCATCGAGGCCGAGCAGGAACGCGCCGAGCCATTACAGGCCGAAGCGCCCGCGGCCATCGAACCGCCAGAAGCCGACGGTAACCGGCGCCGCGGCCGTCGTGGCCGACGCCGTGGGCGTTGGGAACGTGAAGAAACCACGACGACCGCGCCAGCCCACGAGGAGCCGGAGAGGGATGATGAGGAGTTCGAAGTTCCTGACACACCGTTCGTCTCGGGCGATCCGTCGATCGAACGCATCGTCGACGAAGAAGAAACTGCCACCGCCAACGGCGAGATGTTCAAAGACGCGCGCCTTCAGGAACGCATCTTCGATCAGATTCACGCAGTGGAATTCAACATGGAAGACGACTTTCGCACCGCGGAAGTCGGTTCGTTGCTCACCGGCGGTTTCGGCGGCGACACGTTCGAACGGATTGCCGACGACGATGATGATGGCGAACCGATTCGCGAAGAACGCCGTCCGGCTGAGGCCCACGTTTCGAGTTTTGTTGACGACGTGAGCGACACGCCGCGCGCTATGGAATTTCAGCGCATCAGCGACGATGAGGAAGAGTCGCCGGCAGTTGAAACTACAACCACGGCGAGCAAGCGTTCGCGCAAGTCAGCAGCGCCAGCAGCGAAGAAACGGCCCACGAAAGCCGCAACCAAAACAGCGAGTAAGAAGCGAGCGCCGACCAAGAAGTCGTCGAAGAAGAAAGCTGCCGCGACTGGCGAAGAGAACGCGAGCGGTGAGACGTATTCCGATTCGGACGCGAGCGTGATGGAAAGTCAGTCGCGCGGTGAGTTTGCCACACGTCGTGGTGGACGTCGCCGTCGCCGGTCCAGCAAGAACAAACCGGGATCGAGCGCGCCGGCGGATGTGGAAACAGTTTCCGGCGATGGACTCGACGACGACAACGAGCAGCCACAGCTTCTCGAAACCGCCGAAGAGATCGATGTGCCGCAGCCTCCGCCTCCTCCGCCGACGCCGCAAGCTCAACCCGAACCGCATCAACAACGGCCGCCACGCGGTGGACGCGAACAGCGCGACCAGCGCGAGAAGCGAGACCAGCGTCCGCATCGCGGACAGCGCCGTGAACGTCATCAACCCGCGATCACCGATCTTCTAAGTGAAGGCCAGGAAATCCTGGTCCAGATCGCGAAAGAACCGATCGCCAAAAAAGGCGCGCGCATCACGTCGCACATCGCGCTGCCGGGTCGTTTTCTGGTTTACATGCCGACCGTCGAACACGTTGGCGTCTCGCGCAAGATCGAGTCAGACAATGAACGTCATCGTTTGCGCAAGTTGATTCAAACGATTCGTGCGGAAGAGGACATACCGTCCGGTGGTTTCATCGTTCGCACTGCTGGTGTCGGCATCAGTGAGAAAGAGTTGCGTGAAGACGTGCGTTATCTCGTGCGGACGTGGCTCGACATTCGCGCTTCGGCGGAGAAGTCGAAAGCTCCGGCGCTGGTCCATAAAGATCTGGATCTGGTGCAACGCCTGTTGCGCGATCAGTTGTCTGACGATTTCGAATCGATTCGCGTCGACTCGGAAGAGGAATATCAGGCGATCGTGGAGTTTGTTAATCGCATTCAGCCGAAGCTCGTGCGCAAAGTAAAGCTCTACACGAAGGACCAACCCATCCTCGAAGCCTACGGCGTGCAGGTCGAGATCGACAAAGCGATCAAGCCGCGCGTGTGGTTGAAGTCGGGCGGTTATCTCGTGATCAACCAGACGGAAGCGCTCGTGGCCATCGACGTCAACACCGGCAAGTTTGTCGGGCGTGGCAGCGGCCGTCTTGAAGACACGATCACGCGCACAAACATGGAAGCTGTTGAAGAGATCGTCAGGCAAATTCGCCTGCGCGATCTGGGCGGCATCATCGTGCTCGATTTGATCGACATGGAAGAGCGCCGCAACCGGCAGAAGGTCATGCAGACGTTGCAGGATGCGTTGCGTAACGACAAGTCGCCGACGAAGGTGCTTTCGTTCAACGACTTCGGACTTGTGATCATGACGCGCAAGCGCGTGAAGCAATCGCTGGAGCGCACGCTTTGCTCGCCATGCCCGTATTGCACCGGCGCGGGTTTGGTGAAGTCGCCGCAGACGATTTGTTACGAGCTGTTGGAAGGCGCGCGGCAGTTAGCCAGGGATTTGAACGGCGACGGCAAGAACAAGCAAGTCATGCTGCGCATCAATCCCGACGTGGCGAAGGCGCTGCGAACGAGCGAACGCGACGTGATGATCGAGATCGAGGATTACCTTGGACCGATCGACATCAATAGCGATCCGACTATACACCAAGAGCAATTTGATTTTGCGGTTGTCTAAACACGGATTTGTAGAGGATATCGCGCTGTTGGGGAATGAATCCCGCTTCGCTAATCAAGTAACGAAGCATCTTCTCATCAGCGCGATTACTCGCACCGGCGGCTGAGACCACGTTCTCCTCAATCATGATCGAACCCATGTCGTTTGCGCCGAAGCGCAACGCGACCTGTCCGAGACGCAGTCCCTGCGTCAGCCACGACGACTGAAAGTTTTCGATGTTGTCGAGGAACAGCCGCGACACTGCCAGCATCTTCAGATAATCCACACCCGTAGGTTCGTCTTTGATCTTGCGGCCGAGCGCCGTGTTCTCGCGTTGAAAAGTCCACGGAATGAACGCGGTGAAACCGCCGGTTTCGTCCTGAAGATCGCGAATGCGTTGCAGGTGACGAAGACGATGTTCGAGCTTGTCGCCGATGCCAAACATCATCGTCGCGGTCGAACGTAGTCCGACGCGATGGACCGCACGCATCACGTCGAGCCATTCGTCAGTCGTGCACTTCGTGGCGACGCGCTTGCGCACCTCATCGTCAAGAATCTCAGCACCGCCGCCCGGCAGACTGTAGAGCCCCGCTTCCTTGAGCCGCGCCATGATCGTTTCGTAGTCGAGTTTCGAGATGAGATGGATGTTGTGAATCTCGGGCGGCGAGAAACAGTGCAACTGAAAGCCGGGATACTTCGCGCGCAGCGAGCGCAGCAGATCTTCGTACCACTCGAGACCGAAA
>DATEHX010000355.1:0-10514 GCA_035279345.1 Pyrinomonadaceae bacterium
CACTGATTCAAACACCAGCGAAACGATCTGTTCCAACGTCTCATTCAGCGTCGCCGAGGCCAGCAACGTGATTCCCACCTTGCTGATCAGCGCGAGCAGATCGCCATGTTTGGCCTTGTGGTCCGTCGACGTGGTAGCGGCTTCTTCCGGCTGCGTACGCGCGCCCTCGATCGCTTCGAGTAATCCCGACGTGGTCCGATCGCCGGAAGCGAGTGCGATCGTCGCTTCGGGAAGCGTGCCGGTGTTGTCGGTGATCATCGTGGCGCCCATACTCGAGTTATAGGAGCCATCGTCAAAAATGATCTCGGTTTCGCCGATCTGAATGCGGCCGCCGGAAGTCAGGTGCACGGCGCCATCAACAGTGGCGCCGTTGTAGAGCGTTCCATTCGCGGAGCCGAGATCCTGCAACACATACTCTTCGCCTTCACGGCGCACCTCCGCGTGCACGCGCGAAGCGAACGGATCCGGAATACAGAGATCGTTGCGGGCAGAACGGCCGATGGTGATGCGCAAGCGCCCGAGCGGAAAGTGGTCGGGGGCACGGTCGGGGTATTTAACTATTAGCTCGGTCATCTCTCAGACACTATCTGTGTTCTACAAACTACCTTCACGGACAACAACGGTGCCGGCAATCATATCGTGCAAACCACGGCCATGCACGGTGACTGCCGCCAGCAAAAAACCGATCCCCAACGTGACTAACGAAAGCGGATAACCCACGAAATGGCGCAGCAACGCGCGGCCGATTCCCGGGTTACCCGAATCGACTCGCTGAATGCGCAATCCCGTTGCCCACTTTCCGAGCGTCAGACCAGTTAAACCCGGCAGCACGCCGAGATTGAACAGCGCCACCACGATCACCAGCACAATCGCGGCCGTTTCCGCCGAATTACCGGCCGCACGCGCGCCCCCACCTAACATACGCGCAAAAAGAGTACCCAATACGACCAGTGAAATGAGCGCGATATAGTCGATTAGAAACGCGCCGCACCGGAGAGGGAAAGGCACGCCGAGATGTGTCCGGGTCGTCCGTGGCGGCCGGGGAGTCCGTGCCTGGGCTTTTCCTGCGTATTTAGAAGCTGACGACAATGAGATCTTCTACCCCACCAGAAAGTGCAACGTCGTTTCCCCGACGCGGAGTTTGTCGCCACTGTCGAGTACGCGCGGTTGTCTGGGCGCAAGTCTGACGGAGTCGTTAATTACGGTTCCATTCACCGAGCCGAGATCTTCAACTAAAAATGTTTCGCCTTCGAGCCAGATGCGTGCGTGGCGGCGCGAGACTTTCGTTTCCGGATCGAATCGCGACAGATCGATCTCCGGGAAAATATTCGAATGTGGATCTGTGCGTCCCAGCAGATTGCTCTCCTTTTGCAGGATGAACGAAGCATCGAGCTCGGTCGTTCCCGTCACGACGAGTTTCGCAGTAGGCCGCACCGTGTGCAGCATCGCGCTTTGACCTGTCGGCACGAGTGGTTGACGCGCGCCGCAGTGTGCGCAGAAAACGTCGTCGGCAGCAATGCGTCCACCGCAGAAACCGCAGTAGACCGTCTGCATTTGCGTGGTCTCGCTGCCGATGTTCGGCGTGGGCATGCCGTAATTGACGCGTCCCGTCATCAAGTTCTCGAGATGCCGCGCAAGCTCGTTTCTGAGCTCGCCCGCGGTGCGGAAACGATCTTCCGGCTTGTACTCAACGGTGCGCATCAGGATCTGTTCCATCTCGGTCGAGATCGCGGGATTGATCTGCCGCGGCCGCGGATTCTTCGAGAAGTCGAAGATCAGCAGCGGATTGTCCTGCGGGTCGGCGCCGGTCAACAGGTGAAACATCGTCGCGCCGAGACTGTAAACGTCTGATGCCGGTTGCACGCGTCCGCTGAAAAGTTCCGGCGGTGCATAGCCCATCGTGCCGACTGCCGTGACGCCTTTTTCCTGTTGCGAAACCCAGCGTGCGATGCCGAAGTCGATCAGCATCACGCGGCCAGTGTTACCGTCGATCATGAGGTTCGCGGGTTTGAGATCGCGATAGATGATCGGCTTCGGTCGCGAGTGAAGATAGTCGAGCACGTCGGCGACCTGCATCGCCCAGTCGGTGACGGTCTTCTCGTCGATCTTGCCGCCGATTGCGGCGCGCATACGCGAAGCGAGATCGCCGCCCGAGATGTATTTCATGACGAGGTAAAAACGGCTTAGCACGTCGTCGTAGAAATAGTCGTAGATCGTCGGGATACAAGGATGTTCGAGTGACGTCAACAGCAACGATTCGCGTTTGAAATCGCCGATGGCCTTTTCGTGTTGCGCGGGATCGAGATGCGACTCGACCATTTCTTTCACTGCGCGCGGCGCGTCGCCGAGGTTGCGATCCTTCGCGAGATAGACCGCGCCCATGCCGCCGCCGCCGATGCGGCGAACGATCTCGTAGCGATGGTTGAGAATCGTGTTTGCCTCGAGTTGTTTGACACTGGCGCGTTTTCCGCCAGTGCCGCGTGGAGCAGCGTCGGTTTCAAGATGAACGTTGTCCGTATAAGAGCCGCCGAGCGAAGCGGAAGAGATCGGTTTCGGTTCGGCTTCTTCGATTGGTTCGGAGATTGGTGGTTCAGGCTCAGCGACCGGAGTGGCTTCCGGCTCGGCGTCAGCGGGTGGCAACGAAATGTGCAGTTCACCGTCCTCGCCGAGGTTGGCAGCGACAGTTTTCAGTTCAGGGGAGCTTGGAATCTGCTGCGTGCCGCAGTTCCCGCAAAAGTGTTCACCGGGCGAGATGCTGGCGCCGCATGCGTTGCATTCGGCCATTTGGTCTATTTCACGATGTGGAAGCGCAGGAACGTTTTTCCGACAATGATTTCGTCGCCGTCGCAAAGTGCCTGGCGCTGTCCAGGGGGCAATCGCTTGCCACGATTGATGAACGTTCCGTTCGTCGATCCCAGGTCTTCTAAAAAGTACTGACCGTTAACTAAAGTGATACGTGCGTGCCGGCGCGAGACTTTTGCTTCGGGATCGTCGGTATCGAGATCGACGTCGGGGAAGATACCGCCATCAGCGTCCCAGCGCCCAATGTGCGCTTCCGTATCACTCAACATAAACTGTTTTCCGCTCGAGCGGCCCTTTTCGATGACGAGACGCGCGTGCGGTTTGTTTGGCGTACGTATCGCCGAGAGATTCAATCCCGCGGAGACGCGTCTGCCGCCTGCTAATTCAGGTTGCGTACCTTGCGACGGGACGTGATTGCCATTCTCGCCGGGATGCTGATAACTACCGGGCGGTTGGTAAGAGCCGCTCGGCGGTTGGTAGCCGGGTGGCTGATACGCGTTGCCAGGTGACTGATAAGGCGACGGTCGCCCGTTGGGCCGCAGCGGCGCACCACACTCATCGCAATACTGCGAGCCGTCGAGATTTTCTGTTTTGCACCTGTCGCAGGTAATCATTACGCAGTACTTCTCAAAAGCAGGCAATTCTAACGCGAAAAGCGCCCGCGGCGCGAGTGTTAACGCCCAGGCATCTTTGATCGTCGATACTTAGTGCGGGGCAATCTTGTTAATTCTTTGAATCCTGTCTACTTTACGATGCAAACCATTTCGGAAGTTCGTGCTTCCAAACCTGTTTGCCGGTTTGCTCTAAAATGAAACAGTTTGATAAGTTTTCCCGTACTAGCTACTTCGTGACTATAGCCCCGTCGGAAACCTGAGGAACCCAAAGCATGGCAGTAAGTCGAAAAAAGAAGATTATTATTGGCGTCGTCGTCGTGGCCGTGCTCGCCACGATTGTGATCATCAGCGTGATCGCCAGCCGCAAGGAAAACCCTGAAGTCGTCACGGTTAAGCTCGAAGTCAGACCCGAGCTCAAACAAACCGTAACGGCGTCCGGCGAAATCCGCCCGATCCGCTACATCAAACTCACCAGTGAAGTCCCCGGACGTATCGAAGAGATCTACGTCAACCCTGGTGATATGGTCACCAAAGGTAAGCCGCTGGTCCGTATCGATCCGACGCAGCTACAGTCGAGCCAGGAAGCCCAGTGGGCCGCGACCCAAGCTTCAATCAACGACGTGCAAAACGCGCGCAACGCCGTGAGCCAAGCCCAACAGGCGCTCGTCGTCGCCGAGGCTTCAGTTGAATCTGCCAAACAACAAGTCATCGCGCTTCAGACCAACGTCGAGCGGGCCCAGGTGGCGTTGAATGCAGCCCAACGCGAGCTCAAACGCTACACGGAACTGGTTGAATCCGGCGTCTCCTCGCGTCTCGAATACGACCGCGCACGCGACGATTTTGACAACGCCAAGATCGCGCTCGAAACGGCCAAAGCCAATCTCGAAGCCCAGAAGATCGCCGTCAGGGAAGCAAACGAACGCGCCAACCAGCAGCGCATCGCGGTGAAAGAAGCACAGACCAGTATCAAGTCGTCAGAGATGCGCGCCAGCCAGCAACAGGCGATGCTGCGCGGCCAGACCAGTCAGCGCGAGAAGGCGACGCAGTTGTCGCCGTTGAATGGCGTGATTGCCGACATTCCGACGCGCGTCGGCGAATACGCAGTATCACAACTTTCAACCACGCCGTTGATGACCATCGCCGACATGTCGCAGATCAACATCGAGGTCAACGTCGACGAAACGGAAATCAACAACGTTCAGGTGGGCCAACAGGCGAAGGTCAAAGTCGACGCACTCGGCGACAAAGAGATCAAAGCCGTAGTCGTACAGAAGAACCCGCTGGCAATCGCCAAGTCTGACCAGACCGGCGGCTTGTCAAACCGCGTCAACGTTCAGGAAGCGAAAGAGTTCAAAGTCACGCTCGAGTTGAAGGAGTTGCCGGAAGACATTTCGACCTCGCTGCGCCCCGGCATGAGCTCGACCGCGACCATCACGACCAACACGAAGAACAACGTGCTGGCCGTGCCGCTCGAGTCGATCGTCGAAAAAGCGCCGACCCCGTCCGCATCTCCAGCGGCAACGATCGCCGGCAGCGTTCCGGCTGCGTCGCCCGGCGGTGAAAAGGCAAAACCGCAGAAAGGCGTTTACGTCATAGACAGCACCAACAAGGTGCGATTTGTCGAAGTGACCACCGGTATCACCGGTGAAGCCGATATCGAGGTCATGAGCGGCTTGAAAGCCACCGATGAGATCGTGCGTGGTCCCAGCCGCGTGCTGAAGACTCTAAAAGACGGCATGACCGTCGCGCGGCAAACTAAGAAACCCGGTAATGCGAATGGAAACGAGGGCACCTAATGAGCGACGCGACTCTCACGCTCTCACCAACAGAAAACGTGATCAAGGCCCAGACCCAGGTGGACAGTCCCGATCCGTCGACGTCGCTGATCTCGATGCGCAACATCTGGAAGACCTACCAGATGGGCACGGAGAAGGTCCACGCGCTGCACGGTGTTTCGTTTGATATTCCGCGCGGCGAGTACATCGCCATCATTGGACCATCGGGCTCCGGCAAGTCGACACTGATGAACCTGATCGGCTGTCTCGACACGCCGACACAGGGCCAGTATTGGCTCAACGGCAAGAACGTTTCCGAGATGGACGACGACGAACTGGCGCGCATTCGCAACCAGGAAGTCGGCTTTGTGTTTCAAACGTTCAACTTGTTGGCGCGCGCGACCGCGTTGCACAACGTCGAACTGCCGTTGATCTACGGCGGCATCGGCTCTTCGCAACGTCACGAAATGGCTAAAGAGGCGCTCAAAGCAGTCGATCTCGCGGAGCGCATGACACACAAACCCAACGAACTCTCGGGCGGCCAACGCCAGCGTGTCGCAATCGCGCGCGCGCTCGTTAACCACCCGTCAATTCTGCTGGCTGACGAACCAACCGGAGCGCTCGACTCACACACCAGCATGGAGATCATGGATCTCTTCGAACGCCTGCACTCCGAAGGCAACACGATCATCGTCGTCACACACGAGCACGACATCGCTTCACGTGCCCATCGCGTGATTTCGATTCGCGACGGCCAGATCGAAAAAGACGAACGCATTAAATAGGAGAGCGACGAAAATGGAGCGAAGTGGCGAGCACGACTCAAGGCCACAGCGCTACACCCTCGCTCGCGCTGTCGTCCCGTCACCAATCAGATCAATATCCTTTTTCCGACTCGCCGCAATCTGGGAAGCGTTTCGCGTCGCCACCGGAAGTCTGCGTGCAAACAAGCTGCGTACGGCACTGACGTTGATGGGCATTATCGTCGGCGTCACGGCGGTGATCGCGGTCGTCACGATCATCAAGGGTTTGGACCAGACGGTGGCGCAGACGTTTTCGTCGCAAGGCTCGACCGTTTTCACGATTTCGAAGAACCCGCAGATCATCACGTCGCGCGAAGACTTCATCAAGTTCAATCGCCGCAAAGACGTGACGCATGAAGACGCCGAGGCCATCGCGCGTTTGTGCTCGACGTGCTGGCGTACCGGCATCGCCGCGAATGCGGTGGAAACCGTGAAGTACCAGGACCAGTCGGCGGAAAACGTGCGCATTCGCGGTGTCGAACCGCTGACGATGTTTGACATCGATGGCGTGAGCCTCAACGTGGGACGCATTTGGAGCGAAAGCGAAGGGGCGTCGGGTCGCGAGATCTGCGTTATCGGTCCCGACATGCTGAAGAACCTGTTTGGCGATGCGCCGCCGGATCAAGCGGTCGGGAAAGAGATTCGCATCGATGGCCGTCCGTATCTCGTGTTGGGCGTGCTCGAACCGCTGGGTTCGATATTTGGCTTCTCAAGGGATAACGTGGTCTACATTCCCTACTCGACGTATCAGAAAGCTTACGGCGCGCGTCGCTCGCTCGTGGTTTTTATTCAGGTGACGGCTGCCGAGCAGCTCGAAGCGGCCGAGGACCAGGTGCGCACGATCATGCGCAACCGGCGTGGTCATTCGCTGAACGACGGCGACGATGAGGGCTTTTCGCTCGAGACGCAGGACGTGTTTCTGAACCTCTATGGCTCGGCGACTTCGAACATCTACATCGTGACGATTGGCGTGGCTGCGATCTCGTTGGTGGTTGGCGGGATCGTGGTGATGAACATCATGCTGGTGTCCGTGACTGAGCGTACGAAAGAGATCGGTATTCGCAAAGCGATCGGCGCGCGGCGCAAAGATATTTTGACGCAGTTTTTGATTGAGGCCGTGACGGTGACGGCGATCGGCGGCGCGATCGGTGTGGGCACCGGGTTTGGTTTGGCTTACGTGATCTCGGCGTTGATTGGGTTTCCGTTGCTGGTGAGTGTCGCGTCGGCGGTATTGGGTGTCGGGGTTTCTTCGGTGGTGGGAATTGTGAGCGGCTTATGGCCCGCGTGGCGCGCGGCGAAGCTCGATCCGATCGAAGCGTTGAGGGCTGAATAGGTCCTATTGGACCTATAGGACTTATAAGACCTATATGAGATTTGACGACGTAAAAGAATCGGCCCTGATGGCGTTCGACACGTTGCGCAGCAACAAGCTGCGCTCGGCGTTGACGATCCTCGGCGTGAGTGTCGGCGTCGTCACCGTGATCTTCATGGTGTCGATCATTCAGGGACTGAACAAAGCGTTCGCCGACCAGATCGAGTCGCTTGGTTCCAACACGATCTTCGTTTCAAAATTTGATCCGAGTTTCGGCCGCCCTCCTGGTCCGGATGAGATTCATCGCAAGGACCTGACGATGGACGACGCCGAAGCACTCCGCAACGAAGCGCGTTCGATCGTCGGCGTCTCGCCCATTCATCGCCTGCTCGCGGCCACCGTGCGTTACCAGGACAAGCAGACTGACACGCCGATTCTCTTAGGCGTCACGCCGTATTACGAGTTCGTACACAGCCAGTACATCGGCAGCGGCCGCTTCATCAGCGACATCGACATGCAGGATCGTTCAAACGTCGTGATCATCGGCGTGGACGTGAAGCAGGCGCTGTTTCCTTACGAAGACCCGGTCGACAAGGAAGTCAGGATCGAGGGCAGTCCATATCGCGTGATCGGCGTGATGGAACCCTTGGGGAACTTCTTCGGCCAGTCGCGGGATAACTCGATTTTTATTCCCATAACGACATTCGACAAGTATTATCCTGACCGTCCCTTTCCGGAAGTTGTATTCTTCGTGATTGTGCGGCCGCGTTCGCGCGCGGAAGTGAAGTCGGCGATTGACGAGATCACCGACATTCTGCGGCGGCGCCGGCGAGTGCCTTCTGGTGAGCCCAACAATTTCGGCATTTCGTCCCAGGATTCGCTGCTCGACGTTTACAACCAGCTAACCGGAGCAACCGCACTGGTACTAACGTCAATCTCATTTGTGGCTTTGATGATCGGCGGCATCGGCGTTATGAATATCATGCTGGTGTCGGTCACGGAGCGAACAAAGGAAATCGGCGTGCGCAAAGCGGTCGGGGCGACGAGGCTGAATATCCTGTCGCAGTTTCTGATTGAAGCCGTCGTTTTGACGGCAATCGGTGGGTTTGCGGGACTGGCGGTCGGTGAGCTCGCAAGTCTGTTGATGAATAAATACTCACCGCTGCCTGCATACGTGCCTTTGTGGGCCATTGGAGTTGGCGTGGGGATCTCCGCGGCAGTAGGAATCGTTTTTGGTCTCTGGCCGGCATGGAAAGCCGCTCGCTTGAATCCGATCGACGCCCTGCGTTGGGAATAGTTAACTGTGAAATTTATCGAGACTCTTAAACTGGCGGTCGCAGCCATTTGGGCGCATAAGTTGCGCTCTGCCTTGACGCTGCTCGGAATGATCGTGGGCGTCACGGCGTTTGTAGTGGTCGTGTCGCTGATCGAAGGTTTTAATCGTTACGTCGACGAAAAGATCGCGGGCATTGGCGCGAAGTCATTTACGGTCCAGCGCTTCAATCCGCTCGAAGACTTCAAAGACACTGACACCATCGCCGCCGCGCAGCGCCGCAACAAAGAGTTGACGATGGAGGATTACGAGTACCTCAAAGAACGCGCGCAGCTCATCGGCAAAATCGGCGCGCGTGCCCGTGTCACGCCGTCTGAAGTGAAGCGCGGTGATGAAGTGCTTGAAGATATTTTCGTCTCCGGCGCAACCGCCAACTGCGTTGACATCGAGAACCGCGACATTCTCGACGGGCGCTTCCTCGCGCAGTCTGAGGACGACAGCGCCGCTCGTGTCGCTTACATCGGCTTCGACGTCGCCGACAAACTCTTTCCCGCCGGCAATGCCGTGGGCCAGGAAATCACGATTCGTGGTCTGCCGTATCGTGTCATCGGCGTGGAAGTAGCAAAAGGGACGGTCTTCGGCATTCCGCAGGACAACTTCATCATCATTCCGTTGAAGACGTACGCCGTGAACTACGGCGGACTTATCCGGCAGCGTTCGCTTTATTTCATCGCGACTTCCATAACTGACGACCAGTTCAACGACGCGGTGGAAGAATCGCGTTTCCTGATGCGCGTGCGGCGTAAACTCGAGCCGAGCGAGAAGGACAACTTCGGCATCGTCACGCCCGACGCGATCACCGGACTGCGCGATCGTCTCTTCGGTACGATCTTTATCGTCGCGATCGCGGTTCCCGGCATCGCACTGGTCGTCGGCGCGATCGTGATCATGAACATCATGCTCGTGTCCGTCACCGAACGCACGAAAGAGATCGGCATCAGAAAATCTTTGGGCGCGCGGCAGATGGACATCCTGAAACAGTTTTTGGTTGAGGCAGTCGCGCTGTCGACAATCGGTGGCGCGGTGGGAATTTTTCTCGCGTGGGTCGTCGGCATTGTCGTGACTGCGTGGATATTTCCGACTTATTTATCAATACTCGCGATTGTGGGAGCGCTCGCGGCGTCAGGTGGCGCGGGCGTGGCTTCCGGAATCTTTCCCGCGTGGAAAGCAGCGCGCTTGGATCCGATCGAAGCGCTAAGAGCTGATTAATAGGCTGTATTGGACCTATAGGACCTACATTATGAAGATCATTCGAAGCGACATTTTCGAAAACCTCATGATGGCGCTGGCCACGTTGCGCGCGAATAAACTGCGCTCGTTTCTGACCGTCTTCGGCGTCGTCATCGGCATCATCACCGTGATGTTGATTGCCTCGATCATCAGCGGCATCGACGTCTCGGTAACGCGCGAAGTGGAGTCGTTCGGCACGCGTTCGATCTTCATCAGCAAGTTCAACCCGGGCATTCACATCGGACGCATGTCGCGCGAAGAACGCATGCGCAAAGAACTGACCTACGACGACGCGATTGCTTTGCAGCAGTTGCCGGCGGTTGAACTGTCAGTTCCCTTCCTCGACATCACCAACAACTGGTTTGGCGGCAAGTTGATGGTCTCAGGCGGCGGCAAAACGTCCGCGCAGGTAGCGCTTCAAGGCACGTTACCGGAATTTGAAAAGGCAGGCACGCAAGTCGTCTCCGAAGGACGTTTCTTCACGCAAACCGAGAACGATACAAAGCAGGAAGTTTGTGTTGTTGGTTCGAAAGTCGCCGACGACTTTTTCAAGCTCGGTTCGCCGGTGGGCCAGACGATCAAGATCGGCCCGACGGAGTTTCGTGTTGTCGGCATGCTCGAGAAACGCGAACAGTTTCTCATCGG
>DATEHX010000356.1:0-13879 GCA_035279345.1 Pyrinomonadaceae bacterium
GGTTGGACGGGACCAAAGTTCGTCGATGGTAAACCGGTCGAAGGAACGTTCCGTTCTCATCAAGTCCCGCTGTCGGACCCCGTCAAAAATCCCGAGCATCTGCCACTGTTAGAAGAATGGTTGAAGAGCTACAAACCGGAAGAACTGTTTGATGAAGCGGGGAAGTTTCGCGCTGAACTCGCGGAGCTCGCTCCTGACGGCGAGCGCCGTATGGGAGCAAATCCGCATGCGAACGGCGGTTTGCTGCTAAAGAGTCTGAAGCTTCCGGACTATCGCGAATACGCCGTCGCCGTCCCGAAGCAGGGAACCGTTGAGGCAGAAGCAACGCGCGTCCTCGGCCGGTTCGTGCGTGACGTGATGAAATTAAACATGAAGGAGCGTAACTTCCGCGTTGTTGGACCAGACGAGACCTCATCGAATCGCCTGGATGCTTTGTTCGAAGTGACCGATCGAGTCTGGATGGCCAATGCGTCTCCACTAGACGAACATGAATCGCCGGATGGACGCGTGATGGAAGTGCTCAGCGAACATCTCTGTCAGGGCTGGCTCGAGGGATATTTGTTGACCGGGCGCCATGGTCTGTTCTCGTGTTATGAAGCCTTCATTCACATCGTGGATTCGATGTTCAACCAGCATGCGAAATGGTTGAAAGTGACACGCGATATTCAGTGGCGGCGGCCGATCGCTTCACTTAACTACCTGCTCACGTCGCACGTTTGGCGACAGGACCACAACGGGTTCAGCCACCAGGATCCCGGCTTCATCGATCACGTTGTAAATAAAAAAGCCGGCGTCGTTCGTGTCTATCTTCCGCCAGACGCGAACACGTTGTTATCGGTGATGGACCATTGTTTGCGAAGCTGCAACTACATCAACGTCGTAATCGCAGGCAAGCAGCCCGCGTTGCAGTACATGGACATCGACGCGGCCATGGATCATTGCGCGGCGGGAATCGGGCTGTGGGAATGGGCCAGCAACGACGAGGGTGTTGAACCTGACGTGGTAATGGCGTGCGCGGGTGATGTGCCGGCACTCGAAACGTTAGCCGCGGTCGACATTCTGCGGCAGCAGTTTCCTGAGCTGAAAGTTCGCGTCATCAACGTAGTGGATCTCATGACGCTGCAGCCCCCAACCGAACACCCGCATGGATTGTCAGACAAAGAATTCGATTCACTATTCACGACGGATAAACCGATCATCTTCGCTTTTCATGGTTATCCGTGGTTGATTCACCGTCTGACTTACCGGCGCACCAACCATCGTAATTTGCACGTGCGCGGCTACAAGGAAGAAGGCACGACGACAACGCCTTTTGATATGGTAGTTTTGAATGACCTTGACCGCTTTCACCTGGTGATGGATGTTGTCGAGCGTGTGCCGAAGCTGGAAGCGGTGGGCGCGCACCTAATACAGGAACTGCGCGACAAGCGTTTCGAGCACAAACGATACATCGCCGAACACGGCGAAGATATGCCTGAGATTCGCAACTGGAAATGGCCCTACTAAAATTATGAATGTGCTTGTTCTTAACTGCGGTAGCTCGTCCGTCAAGTTTCAATTGATCGCTACTGACCTCGAACGAATCGAGCGCGACGCCGACGAGCGCCTGGCCCACGGCCTGATCGAGCGTATCGGCGGCGCGGGAATCGTGACGCTCACTGCCGAAGGTAAAGGGGCAAAGCGGTTCGCTGAGCCGATCAGAGACACGCGTGCGGCCGTGGAGATGATTCTTCGTTGGGCCATCTCCGAAGAGTCGGGAGTCAAAGGAGTCCGGAGTGTGGCGGATATTCATGCCGTGGGCCATCGCGTGGTACATGGTGGAGAAAAATTCACCGAGTCGGCACTGATAACGGATGACGTGTTGCGCGGCATTGAAGACGGCATTGATCTCGCGCCGTTACACAATCCGGCCAACATTCAAGGCATCGTCGCGGCGCGCACAGTGTTTGGGACGGCGTTACCGCAAGTCGCTGTCTTCGACACTGCATTCCATCAGACTCTGCCGGAACATGCGTATCTCTACGCTTTGCCATATCAACTCTATCGCCGTCACCGCATCCGGCGGTACGGGTTTCACGGCACTTCGCATCGTTACGTCGCGTACCGTTATCGCAAACTGCGTGGAATTGCGCGCGACGCAACGAACATAATCACTCTGCACCTCGGGAACGGTTGTTCCGTCGCCGCGATCAAAGGGGGAAACAGCATCGATACTTCGATGGGATTCACGCCGTTGGAAGGTCTCGTCATGGGTACACGTTCCGGCGATATCGATGCGTCAATCGTCGATCTCATTGCCGCAAAAGAGGGTTTGTCTGCGCGGGAAGTCGAAACGCTGCTGAACAAGCAATCAGGACTGCTGGGTATCTCCGGACTCACCGACGACATGCGCGAGTTGCTGGCCGAAGCACACGAGCACGACGACCGTCGCGCGCGGCTGGCGATTGAGATCTTCTGCTACCGTGCACGTAAATACATCGGGAGTTATCTAGCGGCAATGAACGGTGCTGAAGCGATCGTGTTTACCGGAGGCATCGGTGAAAACTCGGCTGAGATTCGCGCGCGGATTTGCTCCGATTTGGCGTGGCTGGGAGTCGAGCTTGATGAAGAACTCAATGCGAACCACGGTGTTGGGAAAGGCGGTCAGATCGACACCGAGAAGTCTCGCGTCTCAGTTTTCGTTATCCCAACAAACGAAGAGTTATTGATAGCACGCGATACCGTGCGAGTTGTTCAAGGTCAAAACACCACTTCCTGATCCTTGAGTAACGGCGCGACTTCGAAGGTCAGCCTTCGTAACGGCCGAACCGATTTGCGAAACACCTTCTCGTCGAACTCGAAGTAGAATTTCTTGTTCGCGGCCGTGATCAGGGGCAGGCCGTGATCGTTCAGGCGAGGAAAGAGGAAGACGACCTCGTTGCGTTTTGTGAAGGTGACTTTTTCGGCGTTGCGGCGTTCGCCTTTGTCGTTGGTTAACCACACCTGTTTCAACAACTCGTCCTGGGTAACGCGTTTCAAGATTTCAATCACATCGACAACCCGAGCGGGCGTCATATTTGCGGGAACCGGATCTCTCCCACTTACTAGTTGCAGCGGGTCCGGGTGTCCGGAAGCAATCGTAACGATGTAGTAGTTCGAGCAGGGCTGACAGTTCAGCAGGCCGTCAACCTCTGCGTCGAAGCTGGTCTTTTGCGCCGCCGTCAACTCGTTGTAAGGAATTGATCAACGCCATCAGCGCGGCGAATGACAACAGTTTCAGTCGCAAAGTTTTTTGACCTCCTGGATTCGCTGTTCTCCGTGCAACCTCTGTGTTCTCTGTGGTTAATGATTCGTAGCAAAACCAACCACTGAGACACAGAGAACACCGAGGTTGCACGGAGAAATCAGTGGCAACCGCCCTTTTGGGCAAAGCCGTTAGGCGGGTATCATCTTAGCCGCTTCGACTTTCTTGACAACCTCTTGCAGGTAGGCTCGGGCTTCACCTCGCGTTTTGATCGCCTGAGCTCTCGCGAGTATTACGGCCTGTTCTGCCGGATTGCCTTCAGATAGCTCCAGATCCGTCTTCACCGCGATCGCCAGAAAACCATAATGGTTTCCTGCCGGCGGCAGCGGTTGCTGGTCCAGGACCATTTGTTGCGCCGCTGTGATTGGCGGCCGCACGGGTTCGGGCGCCGGGTGATGAAGCTGGGTCGGACAGTTGGTTCGCAACACGTCGCCGACGAGGTGAAGCACGTCGTTAGCTTTATCATCTCGATCCGTCAGCGCCTTTAGACCAAAGAGTTTCTCAACCGTTTTCAGCACCGATGTGTGATCGTAGACAGTGTGATCAACCTGCGGCTGAATCCACGGAGAGATGATGACCGCCGGAACACGCACTCCGAGTTGGTCAAATTTGAATCCACTGTTGTCGAACCCGCTGGAATCGCTGCCGTCGTTGGGAGCCGGCGCGGGCGGCGGCGGGTAGTGATCGTAGAAGCCGCCATGTTCGTCGTACGTGATGATGAGCATGCTTCTTTCCCAGATGTTTGAATTGCGAAGCGCTTCATAAACCGTTTTGATCAACTGTTCGCCGCGCCCGACGCCGTCGATTGGATGCTGCGAGGAACCGCTGTCGTAGGTGCTCGTGACGTCGCCGTAATTGGGTTCGATGAACGTGTACTGCTTTTGATAACCAATCTGAAGGAAGGAAACAAGGTCGGTCAAAGACAGAACGTTCACCATGGAAAGATTGTGAAGCGCAGCGACTTGCGCGATACCGCCTTCGAGGGGGCCGTCCTTGTCGATGAAGAGTCCGAAGTTGAGCTCCGCAGTGCTCATCTCGTCGTAGATCGAGCCGTGTGGAAAACTGAATCCGCCCGAGCCCGGTAGTTCCCACTTGACGATCTCCTCGCCGGTGGGACTGTGATCGAGTCCGTTCGACGAAGCGCCGTGGACAAAGAAACGATTCGGCCACGTTGGGCCAGGCATCGAAGAGAACCACTGATCGCAAACGGCAAATTGCGACGCCAACTCATACAGAATCGGTAGTTGCGACTGCGAGTCGAAACAGGCCATGACGTCGCCGAACTCGCTTGGTTTGGCGTGAAGCGGCTCGGTGGTTGTCGTTGCATAGTTCGCCACGAATCCTGAATTGTTGATCGCCGGGTACGCACCGCCGTTGTACGTAACTCCCTCTCCGCAGAGTTGGACCAGCACGTCGGTGAACTCGTGTCCGGGGCCGGCCGGCATGACTGATAGTGCGGGCTCGGTAACGTTGTAAGGGGGGTGATCCAGGTAGGAATTGGAGTTTGCTGTCGTGGCCGCGAGGAGACCGGGAATGCCTGACATGGCCAGCATGTTATCGAACGAGTGATTCTCCAGCATCAGCACAAACACATGCTGGATTGGCGAATTCTTTCTAACGTCCACCTGCCGCAAGTTGAATGAATCGTGAGTTCCTGAGATCCCCATAACCACGTCATGAAGATCTGCCGGGAAGATGAGTTGTGGTTCACCGCCGACATTGGAGATAGCAACACTGCTGCCGATCCACCAGTTGTTGACGGGGACAACACTTCCCTGGCCGAGGTAGACATTCACAAATCCCGGAGTGCCTTTGTAGTTGAATTGTATTTGGACTGAAAAGAAAAAGTTTAACTCTTTCGGAGTATCGTCGAATTCCTTGAATGGTGCGTATTCGTTCTCAGCACCGCCGGAAAGAAGATTGAACTTATCGGCAACTTCCGTGGTCTTGTGCCGTCCTGACTCCAGGTTAATCGTGAAAACATTTCCATCTCGCGAAATCGACGGTGCCGGATCGTGTGATTGACCGTCTGAGACGACGAGAAAGCCGCCGAAAAGGATGTTTGTAATCGTGTTGGATTCATCGGTGATGGTAACTACGTTGCTGGACATAATTGGCTCCTTTAGATTGAGGTCTCATTCATAGACGCGAGAACTCATCGCCAAAACCACCAAAAGCTGGACCAGCGAAACCCTTGCGAAAACATGCCGCCAGTGGCTAAATGCCTCCTGATGAAACGCCCAGCATGTTTATTCCTCTTACTGCTTCTTTCCGTCACCTGCTTTGCGCAGGACGGAATCTCCACCAAACTCGACGACTACATCCGCGCGGAGATGAAGGCGCAGCAGATCCCGGGACTTTCGCTCGCCGTGATCAAGAACGGTGAGATCGTGCTGGCGCGTGGCTATGGACTCGCCAATGTCGAACACCAGGTGCCGGTCAAATCTGAAACGATTTTTCAGTCAGGTTCGATGGGGAAGCAGTTCACCGCGACGGCTGTGATGCTGCTCGTCGAAGACGGCAAACTCAATCTCGACGACAAGATCACCCGGTACTTCACTGATGCACCGCAGAGTTGGAACGAGATCACCGTGCGTCACCTACTCACGCATACCAGCGGCATGACTGATTATCCCGACGATTTCGATATGCGCCGCGACTACACCGAAGACGAACTGGTCCAACGTATCAAGACGATTCCGCTCGCGTTTCAACCCGGCGAGAAGTGGAGCTATAGCAATCTCGCTTACGTGATGCTCGGCGTGTTGATTCACAAGGTCAGCGGCAAGTTCTACGGCGATTTTCTGCAAGAGCGCGTCTTTAAACCGTTGGGTATGTCGACCGCACGCGTGATCAGTGAGACAGACATCGTGCCGAATCGTGCGGCGGGTTATCGCGTTGTCAAAGGACAACTGCAGAATCAGAACTGGGTGTCGCCATCGTTGAATACCACTGCCGACGGCGCGCTCTATCTGACGGTTTACGACATGGCCAAGTGGGACGCCGCGCTTTACACGGAGAAGTTGTTGAAGCGCGCGAGTTTGGAAATGATGTGGACACCGGTGAAGTTGAACAACGGCAAGACGCATCCTTACGGTTTCGGTTGGACCCTGGCTCAAGTGCGCGGGCATCGCGTCGTCGAGCACGGCGGCTCGTGGCAGGGGTTCAAGTCGCAGATCTCGCGTTACGTCGACGACAAGCTGACGGTGGTCGTTTTTGCCAACGTGTCACGCGCGAATCCGGCGAAGATTGCCCATGCAGTTGCGGCATTGTTTAACTCTGAGCTCGCGCAGAAGCAAGTATTAGTTCAGTTTTGAGTTCAAGAGTTCAACCGGCTTTGCCCGAAAAGTACTCTTTCTGAACCTTCTTCTCTGAGTCTCTGTGCCTCTGTGGTTAATTTTCCTAGGCATTATTGAACCACAGAGGCACAGAGACTCAGAGAAGAGTACTTTTCGGGCAAAGCCAATTCAAGCTTTTAGCTTGCTCGCTCAAAACAGCAGCCTGAAGGCTGAACTCAAAACATGGCTACCAAACTGAACCAAAGCCTGTAGCAATAATTGCAGACAAGCACGGTAGCCTGCGCTATTATTAGCCCTCTCCCAGTGAAAGGCGAGACTCCCGTATGAGATCCTCAACTCGCCAGGCAATAGCCTGCATCTTCGCGATCTTCAGCGTCGCCATAACGGCGAACGCACAATCCACGCCTATCAAAGAACCGGGTGCGACGATCAGTGGCAAGGTCACTATCAAGGGCCAGGCTGCGCCGGGTGTTATCGTCACGCTACGCCAAAACGATCGCGCCTATGGTGGGCGCGAATACAGCGGACCCAAGGGTGTTTCAGACAACGACGGAAACTATCGAATCGAAAATGTGCCTCCCGGTAGCTATCGAATTTCGCTGGCCGCAAGAGCTTATGTTTTGGCCGAAGGGTCTGAACGCGAAAGGTTACTAATCGTCAACAAGGGCGACACGATCGAGCATATCGATTTCGCAATGATTCGCGGTGCGGTGATTACGGGTAAAGTCATCGATGCAGAGGGTCGTCCGATAGTTGAAGAATGGGTTTCCGTGTTTACTCCCGACAACAGGACCGTTAACGTCCTTAATAATTCCATGACTGACGATCGCGGGTTCTACCGGATCTACGGTCTGCCAGCCGGACGTTATCGAGTCGCTGCCGGCCGCGGCGAAGATTCCTTTTCCGGCGGTTTGCCCCGGCCTTACAGACGAACGTATCACCCGTCCGTCAGCGATCCCGCACAGGCAACGGTTGTCGAAGTCGGTGAGGGAAGTGAACTCAAAGATGTCGACATCATGTTCACTCGTACGGTCTCGACTTATACGGCGCGTGGTCGAATTGTCGATGGAGAAACAGGACAGCCGCTCGCGAATGTCGATTACGGTATAACGCGCTACGAAGAGAGAGGATCGTCGAGCCGGAGCGGCGGCTACGTCACCAATAGCCGCGGCGAGTTTAAGCTGGAAAACCTGGCGCCGGGAAAATACAGCATTCCGATATCGAACTCTCGTGAGAACGATCTGCGGTTCGAAGAAACGCAGTTTGAGATTGTCGATCACGACGTCAACGATCTGGTTATCAAGGCCACTAAAGGTGGAAGCATTTCCGGTGTCGTCGTGTTTGAAGGCGTGGACCAGAAAACTCGGGAACAGTTTGGCCGCAGTTGGATAGGAGTATCGATCGAAGGGGCTCCTCAGCGATCGACAGGCTCAAATGCAGAGGTCCGGGAGGATGGCAGTTTTAACATCAGAGGCATAGCTGGTGGAACAGCAACTTTCTATCTTTTTGGCAGGGGTGAGAGCATTCGTGTCGATCGCGTTGAACGCGACGGCGTCATTCAACCTCGTGGCCTCGTTATCAAAGACCGCGAACATGTGACAGGCGTCAGAGTTACCGTGCAGTATGGCAATGCGTCGCTGCGTGGAAAGATTGAAGTCGAGAACGGGACTCTTCCCGCTGATGGCTACTTTTATGTTTGGGCCAAACTGCTCGGCACAGACGCATCAGTGAGGTTTTCCGGATCGAACATGAGACCGCAAGTCGATGCGCGGGGGCAATTTGTGATCGAAGGATTGACTGCCGGTACCTACGAGATCGAGGCCGGCGTGTATGTGGTGTCGTCCAAGCTAAGGTACGCCGCAAAGAATCAGCAGGTTGTGGTTACCGCAGGCTCGAGCAATACCGTGAACATCACTGTCGATCTCACTTCGACGCCGACGAAAATACAATAGATGCGTAGTGTGAAGTTCATCCAAATCCTGTTGACCGTCGCGCTGAGTTCGCTTTGCGTGATGGCGCAGGCTCAGCAACCGAGCGCGGCAACCGACAAAAGTGAAAACACGGGTGCGATCACCGGCAGGGTCGTCAACGAGAGTGGGCAACCACTCCAAAACGCGGCTGTCTCGATGAGTCCAGCTTCCGGAGGGACTTCCCAGGCTGTGGCTACGGATCGAGAAGGGAACTTTACCGTGGAAGGTCTTGACTCGAAGCTGTCGTACTACGTTAACGCTTCAATGCCTGCGTACACAGAACTTCCACGAGGCCCGCGGAATACTCCACCTTCGACATATCGTGTTGGAGATTCGGTAACGTTGACGCTGACTAAAGGCGGAGTGATTACCGGAAAAGTAATGAATGCGGCCGGCGATCCATTGATAGGCATTGTCGTCCGGGCAGAAATGGTAATACGCGCGCCTAATGGGCGGCGCGTAGCGAACGGTCAAACACGCGAACGAGAAACAGACGATCGTGGCGTCTATCGCATTTATGGTTTGCCGGCGGGACAGTACGTGGTGATGGCAGGCGGCACCGGGATGTCCTACTCGTCAGCGAACGTAGATCCTTACGACACCGACGTCCCAACCTTCGCTCCTTCTTCGACGCGTGATACTGCTTCCGAGATCGGCGTACGTGCTGGTGAAGAAATCATAGGCATCGACATTACTTATCGTGGCGAGCAGGGCCGCACGATCAGCGGTGTCGTAGGAGGTACGAGTGACGGCTACAACGTTAACTTAACTGCCGTGGGAGATGGAATCTTCCCGTGGAGTGGGAAATCATATCCGGATATGAACGGACGGTCCTTTTCTTTCGTCGGGATGGCTGAAGGAGACTACGACATCTATGCGACCACGTACTCCAACACACGTGAGTACGGCCTGTCAGAGGTTAAGCGTATCCGCGTCCGCGGTGCTGACGTTACCGGAATTGAGTTGACGCCGCGGCCGTTGGCCTCGGTCGGTGGACGTATCGTACTGGACGAAACGGCCGTGCCCGAATGCACGGAAAAGACGCGCCCGTTATTTGAAGAGATGTCGGTTAGCGGGTGGCACAACGATACCGAAACTGCGAAAGAGGTACCGCGGTCTATTTGGGGTTATGGCCCGCCGGTGAAGCCGGATGCCCAGGGCAATTTCCTGGTGCGCAATCTTGCGCCGGGTGAGTATTTCTTTTCCACGCGTCTCGGTGGGAAGAATTGGTATGTGCGATCGATCCAGTTTGCGTCAGCAGCGCAGAAGAAACCGGTGGATGCCACTCGAGTTTGGACCAACTTGAAGTTTGGCGATCGGCTTTCGGGTTTAACAGTCACGCTCGCGCAGGGCGGCGCATCGTTCCGAGGCCAGCTTGCGTTGGCTGAGGGAGAAGAAGATCCGGCGAGAACGTTGGTCTATCTCGCGCCGGTAGAGCGCGAGAGAGCCGATAATGTTTTGAACTATTTCGGCGCTACAGTTACGCCCGACGGCAAGATCGCGATCAACGGCATCCCGCCCGGCCGTTACTGGATCTTCGCGCAGTCCCTGCCTGAAGACGCGCCGCCAGGGTTGACAAAAATCAGGTATCCTCACGAAACGGAGACACGCGCGCAGATACGCCGCGAAGGAGAAGCGGCTAAAACCGAGATCGAATTCAAACCCTGCCAGAATGTCGTGGATTTCAAACTGCCGTTGAAGACGCGCGATCAATAGAAGCACAAATGAGTTATCATCTGGCCCACGCGGGAAAGTCGAGTTCATTATGATGTCCCCGTCTCGCCAGACACTTGCCTGCATTCTCATGGTCCTCGGCGTTGCAGTCTGCGGTCACGCGCAGTCCACTTCGGCTAAAGAACCAACAGCCAGTATCAGCGGCAAGGTAACTTTCCATGCCGAAGGTGTGAAAGGTGTGATCGTTGCCCTTCGTTCAATGGAACCCACGTCCTTTCGCAAGCTCACAAGTTATCGAGGAGTTACAAACGCAAAAGGCGAGTATCGGATTGCGAATGTTCCTCCCGGAAACTACAGCGTGAGTCCCACCGCGACGGCGTTTGTGTTTGAAGGCGACTCGAACGGCGGGCGGAGTCTAATTATCAACGGCAGCGAAACTGTCGAAGACTTCGATTTTTCGCTGATCCGCGGTGGTGTGATTACAGGCAGAGTGGTTGACTCAGATGGCCGGCCCGTAATTGAAGAAGAAGTTTACTTATCCCCGGATGTACCCAGCTATGGGTCGCCACTGCCGGCTGCGATCACTGATGACCGTGGTATCTACCGCATCTTTGGCCTAAAGCCAGGCAAATACAAGGTCGCCGCCGGAAAAAACGACGTTGGCCCTTCGCCGTCAGGACCTCCGCGCGGTGCTGTTTACAGCCGGACCTATTATCCCGGAGGCACTGATCCCGCGCAGGCTATAGTTATTCAAATCAGCGATGGCAGCGAGGCAACAAACGTCGATATCACCTTTGGCCGTACTCTGACCAGACATACCGCGAGCGGCCGCGTGGTGAACGGACAAACCGGTCAACCGTTACCGGATGTGCGTTATAACATCATCCAATTCTTCGGCCCGAGCAGCACGTCTTCGCATCGGGGATCGCTCACGAATAATAAAGGAGAGTTCAAACTCGAAAACCTGACGCCCGGACAATACGCAATTTTTATCACCCCGGAGGAAGGTAAAGAATGGCGCTCCGAGGAGTTACGCTTCACGATCGTTGATGAGGACGTGACCGGCTTAGTCGTCAAGACTGAAAAGGGCGCGAGCCTGGCGGGTATGGTGGTGTTGGATGGTCCATACGATAGCGCTGTACGCGAACAACTCAACAACCTGAAGTTGATTATTTTCGTTGCCACGGAGAAAAGCCTGCAACGCGGCGGCACAATGGGGATGGAAACCCGGCTGCGCCCGGATGGTAGTTTTCGGTTTGGTGGCCTGCAGGCCGGTAGCGCGAGTTTTCTTCCTGATTTCTCACAACACTTTCAAATCACTCGTATTGAACGAGCCGGAATTATCCAGACCGGTGGTGCCCTCGAGATAAAGCAGGGTGAAGATATTACGGGTGTTCGAATCGTTCTTGGTTACGGTGATGGATCGATTAACGGAAGAGTCATGATCGAGAATGGCACGATTCCGGCGAACGGACGAATTTTTCTGCGCGCGCGAAAGATGAATGACAATCCGCAAAACACTTGGATCGATGCTACAACCCGAATCGACGCCCGCGGTCAATTTGTCATCGATAATCTGTTTCCCGGCACTTACGAATTAACTGCCGGAGTTTTAGTGCAAGGGTCACGCGCGCCTCTTGGGCCCACAAAACAACAGGTCGTCGTAACGGCCGGTTCAACCACGAACACCACCATCAGGTTGGATCTAAACGTGCCCCAATTAAAACCATAGATGTTTCCATCAAGAGCAATCGGCATCACATTCATCCTCGCGCTGACTTCACTCTGCGTGCTTGCACAAACATCACCGCAGCCAGCCGCAAGTCCTGAACCTTCCGGAACGCCGAGTGCCGGTTCAATCACCGGGCAAGTCGTTGACGAGAACGGACAACCGCTCAAGGGCGTAACCGTGCAGATTCGCGCGGACGGTTCGAACGAGGCCCAGACAGTTGGTACCGATCGCGAAGGCCAGTTTCAGGTTAATGGTTTGGCGCCTTTTGCCTACACCATTTATCTGACAATGCCGGCCTATTTCACGGACTATGGCAGGGGACCCGGCAGGTATCACATTGGAGATCGGGTATCGTTGAAGATGGTCAAAGGTGGCGTAGTGACCGGAAGGGTTATTGATGCGAACGGCGATCCTGTCGTTATGGTAAACGTGCACGCGAAGATGGTGCGCGATGCCTACGGCCGGCCCCTGGAAGGCTGGGACGAGGCACGAGCCACTGACGATCGCGGGATCTACCGCATCTACGGTTTGCGGGAAGGAACGTACGTTGTTTACGCAGGTGGTCCAGGCCGATTGCGGGGGTTCTACACAGACAGCGTTTTTGAGTTTGACGTTCCCACCTACGCTCCTTCCTCAACCCGCGAAACGGCCTCTGAGATCACGGTACGGATGGGTGAAGAAGTTGCCGATGTCGACATTCGCTATCGCAGCGAACAGGGACGCGTTATTAGTGGAGATGTAACGGTTCCAGCCAAATCGCACCGGTCGTTCTCAGTCAGATTTGTTACCGATGGAGAACCGGGCCAGTTCGCCGAAACGCTTTACCGATCTGAGGATAAAGCAAGTTTTGTCTTTAAGGGCGTAGCCGATGGCAGCTATACGTTGATTGCGCAGTCGTACGATCCCGAGGGTGAAGTGGCCGTCTCCGAGTTGAAGGCAGTGACTGTGGAGGGAACGGATGTCACCGGAATTAAATTAACGACGAAGCTGTTAGGCTCAGTGAGTGGCCGCGTGGCGCTGGATGAGACGAAAGTTGCGCAATGCACTGACAAAGAGAATCCATTATCTACTGAAACATCAGTCTTCGCGTGGTACAGAGATGACGACGCTGCGGAGCAAATACCGAAGTTTGTCCGGCCAAAAGAACCCGCGCGTCCGGACGAGAAAGGCAATTTCCTCTTACGCAATCTCCCTCCGGGTGCATACTATTTCGACCCCAGCCTCAGAGCGCGGCCATGGTATGTAAACTCGATCACTTTTGGAGCACCGGCGACGGATGCAACGACGAAGTCAAAGCAGGTTGATGCAACGCGCGTTTGGACCAACGTTAAAGCGAGCGAACGTCTTTCCGGTTTGACCATTACGCTGGCCCAGGGCGGCGCAACGTTGCGGGGACAATACGATTTGGCCCCCGGAGAGCCGGTTCCAGCGGGATCGTTCCTCTACCTCGCACCCGCGGAACGCGAGAAGGCGACTGATGTGTTGCGTTTCTTTGCAACACCAATCGCACGAAATGGAGTATTCGAGCTGTATAACATTGCTCCGGGCCGCTATTGGGTTTTGGTCCAGATGGGTGATGGTTCAGTAGCAACGTCGACGAAGGTGCGGTGGCCTCACGAAACCGGATTGCGTGCGCAAATACGCCGTGAAGCAGAAGCTGCAAAAATCGAGCTCGAGTTCAAGCCCTGCCAGAACGTTGTCGATTACCATCTTTCGTTGAAGCCAGCATCTCAATAGACAATAGCTTTTAGTTCAGTTTTGAGTTCAAGCGGCTTTGCCCGAAAAGTGCTTAACGGCTTCGCCGCCGGATGTGAGGCGGGGGCTCTGCCCCGCCGTTACGTTCAAGAAAGAGGTTGGGCTTGGCCCCTCGTATGGCCTTTGGCCCATGATCTTTGGGGGCTTAGCCCGAACCAGGGGCCAA
>DATEHX010000357.1:0-3458 GCA_035279345.1 Pyrinomonadaceae bacterium
GCCGAAGGCATACGTCCGAGCAGTGCCGACACTTCCGAACCCGCCTGCGTGAAGCGGAAGATGTTGTCGATGAACAGCAGCACGTCGAGACCTTGATCGCGGAAGTACTCGGCGACCGTCAGACCCGACAGCGCCACGCGCAGACGCGCTCCGGGCGGTTCAGTCATCTGTCCGTAGATCAGCGCCACCTTCGACTGGCCGATGGTGTTCATGTCGACCTTCGTCAGGTCAAACTTGCCGGTGTCGTGGAAGTTCTTGTTGAACTCTTCGCCAAACTGGATAACCTGCGACTCGACCATTTCGCGCAGCAGGTCGTTTCCTTCACGCGTGCGCTCGCCCACACCGGCAAACACCGAAAAGCCCGAACGCGCCTTCGCGATGTTGTTGATCAACTCCATCACGATAACGGTCTTGCCGACGCCCGCGCCGCCGAACAACCCGATCTTGCCACCGCGCAAAAACGGTTGAATCAGGTCGATAACCTTGATGCCCGTTTCAAACATCTGGAGTTCGGTCGACTGCTCTTCGAAAGTCGGCGCGTGACGGTGAATCGGATAGCGTTTGTCGTGCTTCACGGGACCGAGCGTGTCGACTGGTTCGCCAATGACGTTCAACACGCGGCCGAGTGTGCCTTCGCCAACTGGCATCGTGATCGGGCCGCCGGTGTCGATCGCCTGCATGCCGCGCACCATGCCGTCCGTTGGGGTCATTGAAACAGTGCGCACGCGTCCCTCGCCGAGATGCTGCTGCACTTCCGCAATCACGTCGATCGGCGTCGGCACGTCAAAGCCGTCAGACACAACGCGCAGTGCCTGGTAAATCGGCGGGAGATAACCTCCCGTAAACTCGACGTCGAGCACGGGGCCGATGATCTGCACGACCTTCCCGATCTGGCGGCCATCGGCACTCATGTTTCCATTAGGCGTAGACATACTTGTCTTTGAACTCCTCTTTCGACCTATAAAGGCGAACAAAACTGGCAGGTTTAAGAGCCGCACAAGATAACATTGCCGATTGACGATTGTCGATTGCCGATTGCAAAGACTTGTTTTCGCGGGCAAATCATCAATTAGCAATCGTAAATCAACAATGCCCCGAAACCTTACTTGTACTAGCATCGTAGTACAAGTGAAATGTCCGAAATGTTCTCATTGAGCCCTTCGCACCCGATGCCGCTCTACGCGCAATTGACGCGGGCGATCCAGTTTGCGATCGCGACAGGGCGGCTGCGGGTCGGGGAGCAATTGCCAACCGTTAGACAGTTGGCGGTGGAGCTGCGCGTGAATGCCAACACGGTCGCGAAGGTCTACGCCGAGTTGGAACGCTCCGGCATCCTCGAAACACGAAGAGGCGTGGGAACATTTGTGAGCGCCCGCCATTTCACCGCAAATCATCACGAAGAACACGAAAAACACCTGCAGGAGCTCGTCGGCCGGTTTGTCGAAGAAGCCGGAGCGATGGGCTTTTCCGTCGATGATTTGCTCGATCAACTTCAAAGCCGGCGCACAAAGGAGACGAAAACCAATGTCTAGTCCTATAACCAGCCTGATCCAAACCAGGAGTAGTTTGCCTGCGGTCGAGACATCACGATTGAACGTCGTTTCTGCCGTGAGTTTTCTCCTGCCGGCCCTGCTCGGCGGTCTGGCAACGTGGGCCACGTTCAATTTCGCGCCGCTCGTCATCGGCATCCTACTCGGGCTGTTGCTGGCGCAAGCGCCCAAAATCGCGCGGCAATGGGACCGAGCGGTGGTGCTGCGTCTGGGCCGGTACGTCGGTCTGCGTGGTCCGGGGTTGTTCTGGATCATTCCGTTTGTCGATACGGTTTCGGCGTGGATAGACCAACGCGTGATCACGACCAGCTTCGCCGCTGAAGAGACGCTGACGTCAGACACTGTTCCGGTGAACGTCGACGCAGTGCTCTTCTGGATGGTCTACGATCCCGAGAAAGCAGCACTTGAAGTGCAGAACTATCCGCAGGCGGTTAGCTGGGCCGCGCAAACAGCGCTGCGCGACATCATCGGCCGCACGTCGTTGACGGATCTCCTGCGTGGCCGAGAACGGATCGAGGAAGAGTTGCAGCAATTAATCGACGAACGTTCGAACCCGTGGGGCGTAACGGTACAGTCAGTGGAAATGCGCGACGTGATCATTCCGGCGGCGTTGCAGGACGCGATGTCACGCGAAGCACAGGCAGCGCGAGAGAAACAGGCACGCATCATCCTGGGCCAGGCGGAAGTAGAGATTGCTCACTCGTTTGAGACCGCGGCGCGATCTTATCGCGACAATCCGACGGCGCTTCACCTGCGCGCGATGAACATGTTGTATGAGGGTCTGAAGGAAAAAGGCGCCCTGATGCTCGTCCCGAGCAGCGCGGTGGAATCGATGGGTATGGGTGGTTTGCTGGGCGCGGCTGCACTGCGGCAGCAAAGCCTTACGGGTAGCGATGAAGTGCCGGAATAGACTCTCTTACTGGATAACAAATTGCGAGAACAGCGTTGAGTTGTTCTCGCAATGACTTCGGTACCAGATTAAAGGTTAACCTTCTTGTCAGAAGCCATGCCGCAACCTATTATGGCTGCGTATGCCGGTTCAAACAGTCAACCTCGAGGACGCCAAAGATCATTTCTTCGACTTGATCGCCACGACCGCTGAAGGCGGCGAAGTTATCATCGTCGATAATGGCAAAGCTCTAGCGCGTTTGATTCCCGCTACGGACGCAGCCGCATACCAAGCACATCCACCAACAGCGACCGAATTCTCAACCGATGATGACCCACTAGCATGGGACGCTGACGGTTGGGAGAACGTCGAGTGAGACGCGGCGAGATTCGCTGGTACACCTTTCGAAATCCGGATAAGCGTCGGCCGGTCTTGATCCTCACGCGGGATGAAATCATCGGCCGCTTGAACGAAGTCATCGTTGTCCCCGTAACTCGGACTATTCGCGGCCTGATAACCGAGGTCGTTTTGACACCGGATGACGGCATGCCTGTTAATTGCGCGCTGAATTTCGATCACATCTCACTGGCACAAGGTGATCGTATCTCCAGTCTTATATGCAGTTTTTCCTGAAAGTCGCTGGCCTGAAGTTCAGCGCGCTTTGATGATTGCTTGCGGTTTCGGGAACGGAGATTAGCCCGCGCGGTCGAATCGATGGGAATGGGTGGTTTGCTGGGCGCGGCTGCACTGCGGCAGCAAAGTCTGACCGGAAGCGATGAAGTGCCGGAATAGGTCCTATCAGAAATAGGTCCTAGTAGGACTGATAGGACCTATTGTCCTATAGCTCAGGGTCGATCCTGATCTTCATTCGCTGTAGCACTTGCAGGTCTTCTTCAGTGAGATTGAGGCTTGCGGCTTCGGTTTCTTGATCGTCGTCGCCGGCGTGGGGCCGCAACCCAATCTCGAGCCGCAACGTCAGCTCCATTTCGTAACCCGCCTCGCGTAGACGTTCGATCGCC
>DATEHX010000358.1:0-12431 GCA_035279345.1 Pyrinomonadaceae bacterium
CAGTGACGACTTCCAACAGTTCCTGGTCCAGCATCCGGAAGCATCGATCGATGTGATTTGCGAGATCGGCGCGCGCATGCGGCAGACGAACATGCTGGTGACGACGCGAGTGGTGCGAAACATCAACGTCGAGATGGAAGCGACAGCCACGGTGGGCCAACGCGTCGCGGACAAGGTTGCATCGTTTGGCGGTTCGTGGACGTTTATTGTTATCTATGTCGCCTTTCTGCTGAGCTGGATGGCCTTCAACTCGTTTGTGCTGATCCATTACCGCTCGGACTTTGACCCGTATCCTTACATCCTGCTCAACCTGATGCTGTCGATGACCGCGGCCTTACAGGCGCCGATAATCATGATGTCGCAGAACCGCGCGGCCGAGAAAGATCGGCTCGCCGCGGAACAGGATTTCAAAGTGAATCTGAAGAGCGAACTGTTGCTGGAAGAGTTGATGCGCAGAACAAAAGCGCGCGAGGCTCAGATGCAGGAGATTGTAGAAGGTATCAACAGATTACACAGAGAAAAATCTGTGTAATCTGTGGATGGTTTTATGGTGACGGTTTGCGCGTGCTTCCACCAGCAGGCAGGCGCACCGCCGGAGGCTTCGGAGTGTTGCCGGTCGAACCTTCCTTTCGCGCGAGGCGTCCGGTTCTCGTCAAGGCGATCCGTTTGTCACCACTAGCGGAAGGTTGGTCCACATTCACTTTGATCGCGCGGAAAGATCCGTCCTGGGTTTTGTTCGTCGGGTTGTAGGCGATGACGTACTGCGTGCGCAGGTCGCGAATGATCTCACCGGCGATCTGTGGCAGGTCGGCGATCGACTCGGGAAAGAACGCGCGTCCACCGGTCTCTGTCGCCAGCTTGTTAATTAAAGCCACGGCCTTTTCGCGTGGACTCTTGCGAATCAATCCCGCCTCTTTGTCGAGCTCGTTCACAAAACCGATGACGAAGATCTGAACGTCTTCTTCGCGCAGCTTCGAGAAGAGTTGTTCCTGTTTGTAGAAGCTGTTGCGATCCTCACCGTCCGTGATGACGATCAGCGCGCGGCGGCGGCGATCGCCCTCGTCGCCCTTTCTGTATTCCGAAACGTGCTCGGCGGAAAGATAGACGGCGTCGATGATCGCGGTCTGGCCGCCCTCGACGTAGAAACTGTCGAGACCATCGTTTAAGAGTTCTTTGTTTGCCGTGAAGTCCTGAACGGTTTCGATCTTGTCGCTGCTGATGAACCGGACCAGAAACGTCTCATCGCCGGTCTTGTTGGCATTGATGATCGTTTTTCCCGCGTCGATGACGCTTTGCAACTGCGAACGGAGCGAACCCGAAGTATCGACGGCGAGGCCGTAACTGATCGGCACTTCTTCGCGCGAGAAAGTCTCGATGGTCTGTGGTACCCCGTCTTCAAACACGTGGAAAGCGTTCTGCGCCACGTCGTTGATGGGCCGGTTGTTGCGGTCGATCACGCGGACGTGAAGTTGGACCAGCTCGGCGTTGATCTTGATCGTGTCGCCGGCTTCGATGACGTCGGGCGGTGTCGGCGTGGGTGTTGGCTTGAGTTTTGGGACCGGTGGCGGTTCGCCGAGAGTCGGTGCGACGGGCCGCTGGGATTGCGGCGTCGGGCTTGGCGACGCGTTCGGGCTCGCGGGCGGCGAGTTACGCGGGCGATTCTGGCTCGCCGCTCCCGCGACGATCAGGCCACAGATAACAAATAGAACTGCGAAAAATCTTCTCATGTCACACGAAACGCTCCTCGAACCCTTATAGCGGGAACGGGAGCGCTGGGGCAAGCAGCGTCGCTACGGCGACTCCACGCACGTTGAACAGATGCGGCTGAACTAACACTGAGTTGCCGTAATCCCACCAACGAAGTTGGTGGTATTTTCAGACTCAACCTACCGAGGACTACACCGAACGTCAATCCCACCAACGAAGTTGGTGGTATTTTCAGACTCAACCTACCGAGGACTACGCCGAACGTCAATCCCACCAACGAAGTTGGTGGATCGTTCATACCACTACCTCGCGCCGGCCGTGGCGTAGTAGCCTTCCTTGGAGCGCACAAACAACCGCGGCAGACCCCGCGGCGGTGTCACTTTGACCTTCACCCGATGCCACTTCCCGTCGTTCACAAACGTTTCGGGTTTGTAGCCAATCGAGTACTGGTGCCGCAACTCGAGCGCGATTTGCTCGAAGATGTCGTCCATTTCAGCCGACGAACGCGGGAAGAACGCCTTGCCACCCGAAACGCCCGAAAGTTCGTCGAGCACTCCCTGACCTTCCATGCCGAGCGAGCTACCCGCGTCGCCGCCGCTCAAAATCCCAATCGCGTACAGCGTCACGTCCGACTCTTTCAAGAGCTTGCGCACTTCGTTGTAGGTGTAGCGCGAATCATTGTCCTGCCCGTCGCTGATCAGCAACAGCGCCCGTTTCGGGTGCGCGCCGCGTTGAACCTTCTCAACGCCGAGATAACAAGCGTCGTAAAGCGCCGTTTGGCTCTTGGTTTCGACGAAAGTCAGTTTGTTCAGAATCGAATCGCCATCGCGGGTGCGATCGAGCAACAACTGCGCGCGGGAGTTAAAGGCGATCAGGAAATACTCGTCGGAGTCGTGGCTGGTCTGAATAAACTTCGCCAGCGCGTCGCGTGCGCGTTTCACCTTTTCGCCGCTCATCGAGCCGGAGACGTCGAAAATCACGCCAACGGACACCGGCGAGTCATCGTCGCTGAAAAAGGTGATCTCCTGTTGCTGTTTGTTGTCGAAAACGGCGAAGGCGCTTTTGCTCAAACCGGAGACGTAACGTCCGTAGGTATCGGTGACGGTGACGGTGAGCGTGATTAGATCGGTGTTAGTGATGAGCGACCGGTCGTCGAGTTCGCTCCCGAGTTTTTTTTGCGCCGGACTGGCCGTCGGTTCAGGCGATTGGCTAGGTTGCGCAGGTGTTTGCGAGGGAGTGGCCGGGGTCGGTTTTTCCTGGCCCGGCTCCTGGCTACTTACCGAAAACGAGAACGCAAATGCAGCAATGAGCGCAATGGAAGCTGCCGTTATCTTGGTGGCGTAACGAGTCGGTAAATGCATGTCACCCCCGGCTACGATTCTTCGATTCAATTTTTAGACAACCGTCAGGGCTTGTAGGGAACTGTCAACACAGATGCTCGCTGGGGAACGAGTGATGCCCGGCACTTTACAAATCTGAGCGTGAAATGGGTCACGGGGAGACGACCGCGGCGCGTTTCATTTAGCTGTATTGGCCAAGCCATTCTAGGACAGGCTTGTTTGCGGGCGCAAGCTTTGATATCTCGTCCACAGATTACGCAGATTCCGATAAACCAGTCTGCGTAATCTGTGGATAACGAGCTTTGCCTCTTGGTCTAAAGATTCAGCGAAACTTTCCTCTCATAAACGCGTGATATACTCCCGATTCGGTTCAAACCCCGAATTTGTAAACAATGGCTGAATTTATTTGTCGATTGGGAACGCCCGCAGGCGAAGTAGTGACCCGCACGATTGAAGCCCCAGGCGTTCATGAAGCAAGAGCGCGTCTCGAACGCGAGGGTTTTCGCGTTTTCAACGTCACTCCGCCAAAGACTTCCGGGGTCGCATCGCTGACGCGATTCGGCCGTCCGGGTGCTCATCCGCGCGTCAAAGCAAACGACTTCCTCTTATTCAACCAGCAACTTGCCGCGCTGGTCCGAGCGGGAATCCCGATCCTTCAGGCTATCTCGATGTTGCGCAAACGCGCCGCGTCCGCACGACTGCGAGCCGTGCTCGGCGACGTCGAAGAACAGATTCGCGGCGGCGCTGCGTTGTCGCAGGCGTTTGCCGCACAGGCTGGCATCTTTCCCCGCATCTACACGGCTTCGATCCTGGCAGGTGAACGATCCGGCGCGCTCGACGAAGTATTGAGTCGCTACGTCAATTACATGCGCCGCAACGTTGCGTTAAGGCGCAAGATTCGTGGCGCACTCGCTTATCCGACGTTCCTGTTGATTGCCTCGGCGGGTATGGTCACGTTTTTGACCATCTACGTGGTACCGCGTATGTCGGAGCTGTTTGTGGGTTTCGGCAACGAGCTACCGACGATAACGCAGATCGTCGTTGGCATTTCGGGCTGGCTCTCGTCAAACATTTTGTGGGTTGGTCCATTGGTCATCATCCTGGCCGTCGCGTTGACGATCTGGTCGCGCACACCTGCCGGGAAGCTTCAGATCAGTGCGATGCTTCTGAAGATACCGCTGGCCGGCAGTCTCTCGGTGCAGCTCTCCGTCGCCCAAGCCACGCGTTCCCTGGCCACGCTTTTGGCCGGCGGCATTACGCTTGTCGAGTCGTGGGAAATTGCTTCCGAGTCGATTACCAACCTGGAACTGCGGCGCCGTAGTTCGTCGATTTTGCCAATGATTCGCGAGGGACGTTCGTTCACGGAGAGTCTGGAAACGGCAGCATGGCTGCCGCCGCTGGCAATCGACATGATCGGAATTGGCGAACGTTCGGGCAGTTTGGGCGAGATGCTCGACGAAGTTGCGGTTTTCTACGACGCGGAATCGGAAGTCAGGCTGGAACAGTTGACGACCATGCTTGAGCCTGCGATTCTTGTCGTGATGGGTGGTGTGGTAGTTACGATTCTCCTCGCGATCTACCTTCCAATCATTCAATCCATCTCCAGCGGTGCGGGAGTAACAGGCGTTCACTAAATGGAGCAAGTCACAGAAACCAGGAATCCAGTAACGGTTTCACCGTCCGGTCAGAACGGCGAAGAACACGTACCGCCCGAGATGAAGGCGGCGAGAGACCTCGCGCGCCGTTACCGTTTGCCGTTTGTCGATCTGCTGCCGCACGATCGCGAATCACCGATCGATTATCAGCTCTTTACTGAAGTGCCCGTCGACCTGATGGTTCGGCACCAGTTCGTTCCGCTCAAACGCGACGAAAAGGGCCTGCACATCGCGATGGCGGACCCGACGGATCTCGAACGGCTCGACGAACTGTCGAGCACGTTGCGCACACGCGTCATTCCGCACGTCGCAACTGCCGGCGCGGTTGAAGTCGTGCTGCGCAAAGGCGACACGACGCAGCGCGTGTTGCAGGAAGCGGCTTCGGGTTTTCGCATCTCGCTCGTCAAGGAAACAGAACACGGCGAAGAAGTTCTCGACCTCGATCGGCTGGCCACCGACGCCGAGATGTCGCCGATCATCAAACTCGTCGACACGATCATTTACAACGCGATGGAGTCGCGCGCGTCTGATATTCATATCGAAACACGCGACACCGAAGTGCAGGTGAAGTACCGCATCGATGGCGCGCTGTATGCGAAAGTCGATCCGATCGATCTTGCTTATCACCAGACGCTCATCTCGCGTATCAAGGTCATGTCCGAACTCGACATTGCCGAGCGGCGCGTGCCGCAGGACGGCCGTTTCCGAGTTCGTTATAAAGGACGCAACGTCGACTTCCGTGTCTCGATCATGCCGACGATTCACGGCGAAGACGCGGTCATTCGTATTCTCGACAAGGAACAGATCAACGAAGAGTTTCGCAATCTCAATCTGAACGTAGTCGGGTTTGCGGAAGAAGATTTGCGAAAGTTTCGCCGCTACATCGCGGAGCCGTACGGCATGGTGCTCGTCACTGGCCCAACCGGTTCCGGTAAAACGACCACGCTCTACGCCGCGCTCAACGAGATCAGAAACGAAGAAGACAAGATCGTCACGATCGAAGACCCGGTCGAGTATCAGTTGCACGGCATCACGCAGATTCCCGTCAACGAGAAGAAGGGTCTGACGTTCGATCGTGGATTGCGCTCCATTCTGCGTCACGATCCGGACAAGATCATGGTCGGTGAGATTCGCGACACCGAGACAGCGCAGATCGCCATCCAATCCGCGCTGACCGGTCACCTCGTATTTACTACAGTCCACGCCAACAACGTTATCGACGTGATCGGACGCTTTTTGAACATGGGCGTCGAGCCCTACAACTTCGTCTCTTCGTTGAACTGCGTGCTGGCCCAGCGGCTCATTCGAATGTTGTGTCCGTATTGCAAAAAGCAATATCGTCCGAACGACACCGAGTTGTGGGAATCCGGGCTGAAACCCGACATTTATCGCGAGCGTCCGTTCTACATGAACATCGGGTGCGACGCCTGCAATCACACGGGTTATCGTGGCCGCACGGCCATTCACGAATTGCTGGATTTGTCGGATAATATCCGCGAAATGATTGTCGAGCGGCGGCCGGGTTCGGAAGTGCGCCGCGCGGCAGAGGCCGAAGGGTTGAAGAGTTTGCGCGAGTCAGCCTTACAGAAGGTTTTTACGGGGACTTCCACCTTACACGAAATCAACCGCGTCACCTTCGTCGACGAGCTGGGCGAGATGAAGTAAGTCAGCTAAAACCCGACCCGCAACTCCCCCAAAATCCAATTGTCGATTTTCCATTGTCGATTGCCGATTGATGGTGGACTGGTGACTCAATTTGGCAATCGTCAATTGAAAATCGGCAATCGGCAATAAACAACATAGGGAACTGAAATAAACTGCCCGCGTGTAAGGAACTCAGCCGCCATGATCTTGCATCTTAGGCGCTTCGGCGGCATTATAAGGGTCGCTTCAACAGGGTCGCTTAACTTTCCACCTCCCGAGTAAGAAAGCCATGAGAAACAACAGTAGAATTCGTACATTTATATCCTTGGTTCTGGCGCTCAGCATCCTGGCGGTGCCGATGACGGCCTATGCGAAAAAGGGCGAGAAGAACTTCAAGCGCGGCATGGATTACGAACGAGCGCAGCAATGGGACAAAGCGGCCCAGGAGTTCACGCTCGCGGTGGCCGCGGATCCGTCGAACATGGAGTATCAGCTCCACTTCCGCCGGGCCAGTTTCAACGCTTCGCAGACTTACATGCAGCAGGGGAGGTCGCTCGCGGAGCGCGGCGATTACGTCGGAGCGTACAACGCCTTTCGACAAGCTTATGGTTACGACGCGGTGAACGAACTCGCTGTGTCGGAGATGGAAAGAATGCTGCGTTTGCAGGCGGTGAAAGAAGGACGAACACCGCCCAGCGGTAATGGCAATGGGCATGGCAACAGTAACGGCGCAAGCAAGGGACCTGAGGTTCCAGACGCTGGGAACATGACGCCAGTCAACGGTGAGTTGCCGTCGCCGAGCAGCGTGCAGTTGCGCGTCATCAACTACACCGGCGATCTCAAAGCGTTGATTCGCAGTCTCGCCGAGCAACTCAATCTCAACGTCATTTTCGATCGTCAATCGTTCACGCAATCAAAAAACATCGATATCAATTTAAAGGACGTCACCACCGCGCAGGCACTGGATTACGTCTTCCTTCAGGAAAATCTCTTCTTCCAGAAGCTCAGCCGCCGCACGATTCTCGTCGCGGACCAGGCACGCCGGCCGCAGTATCAACAACTCGTACTGCGCACGTTCTACTTGTCAAACATGAAACCCGCCGATGCACGCACGCTCGTGCAACAGGCGATTCCGCCGTCAGTAGGCCGTCCGCAGACGATCGTTGTTCCTGACGATGCGACAAACAGTTTGACTGTTCGCGACACTGCTGAAAACGTGCGGCTCATTGGCGAACTGTTGCAGAGCGTCGATAAGGACCGCGCTGAAGTGGTGATGGACGTCAACATCTACGAAGTGTCGAAGAACGACCTGCTTCAGTTCGGTAATCAGATCGGTACGACAATCGACACCGGTCTTGGTGGCTCGCCAGGCTTTTCACTGCTGACGGACAACGGCATCGTGAATGGTGCTGCTGGTACGGGCGTCAACCTCGGTGCGCTTGTCGGTGGTGTTCCAACTGCGCTTGCCGCTGCGCTCGTCATTCCGCCTTCGGCGCTCCGTGCATTCCGCAGCCGCGACAACACCAAGCTGATCGCTTCGACGCAGGTCCATGCGTTCAACGGTGAAGAGTCGCAGGCGCGTATCGGACAACGCGTGCCGGTGCAAACAGCGCAGGCTTATCCGTTCGGTGTGCAAACCGGAACGCCGGCGCCGGGTACGGGCGTGGGGGCTTTCCCGAGCGGCGGTTTCCCGGTGATCAACTACGAACCGACCGGTCTGACGTTGAAATTCACCCCACAGGTCTATCCGAACCTGGACGTGCAGGTGAAGATGAGCATCGAGCAGAAGGACGTTCTCGGAGCCAGCACGTTAACTCCAACCTTTACTGAGCGCCAGATGTCAGGTACGGCTCGCATTCAGAACAATCGCACGATGATGCTTGCCAGCGTCTCCACGGACATCGAAGCGCGCGGCCGGAAAGGAATCGCGTTCCTCGGTGGATTGCCGATCCTTGGCCGCTTGTTTACGTCGCCGACACGCGACCTGCGTCAGGTGGACATCGTGATCAGTGTTACGCCGCGTGTGCTTCGTGCGCCGGCCGTGACGCCGCGTGACGAAGAGATGCGTCCGAGCGGTACGTTGCAGTCGCCGACGACTGGTTCGCTCGCGGAGATGATTCGCGAAGCGGATCGTGAAGATCAGATTGCCGCCGCACGCGCGCTGCCGCGCAATGCGGTGGTCCAATTGCCGGATGCTCCGGTTGAGGTTGCGAAAGCGGTTAACTCGACGGCCCCAACAGCGCAGAACAACAACCCGCAACCTACGACAACTGCCGCAAATGCACCGGCAACAACTCCGGTCAATACAGCGACAGTCGCGGCTAACACGCCAACAAACACGCAGCCCGAACCAGCTCAAGTGAAACCTCCAGTTGATGCGGCAACCGTTGCGCAGAACACCTCCGCGCCGGCTGCGAAAGCACCAGCTACCGGAGATTCCGGAGCCGTAGAAGAGTTACCTTCATTTGTTCCGGCGCCGAAATCGTTGATTAGCGATCGTGCGGCGGCGGAAGTGGCGACAGTAAATCCGGGCGGAGCAACGCAAAACGCTGTGTTGACTTCGTTACCGAAACCAACGACGGCTTCGCTCGACGCGAAGTCGCCCGAAGCAAGATCATTAGATACCAAATTAGGTGCGAGTCGCGTGGCGCAGCTCAGTCTGCTCCAGGGCGACGACACAATGAAAGTCGGCGAGAAGCGGCGGTACGCAGTTCAGTTAAATTCCGACGTATCGCTGAGTCTGGCGTTGCTGACGTTGAAGTTTGATCCGAAGGTCGTGAAAGTGAACGCTGTGTCTGCCGGCAACTTGCTGGGCACGACCGGTGAAGGGGCGCCGTTGTTCACCCCGTCAATCGACGCGACCGGCGTTTGCATGATCTCGATCTCCTCGTTGAACGGCAAAGCGTCGTTCAGAGGATCAGGACCATTGCTGTTCATCGACATCGAGGCGATCGGCGCCGGCAATGCCGCGCTCGCCTTCGTGAAGGAGACGTTGCACCTCGTGGCCACTGATGCTCGCGACGTGACGTCGGAGATCGTTCAGGGAACAGCAACAGTGAAGCAATGACGTTCTGCCCGATTGGCAGGACGCGATAAAAACGCGGCGACTGGATCAGCGGAGTTTTAGTCTACCGGTCGCCGCATTCTTCTGAAGGCGTAGTCCCCATGAAGAAACAGCAGAAACAACACGGATTTTCGCTGATTGAGCTGGTGATCACCGTCACGGTGTTGACGATTCTGACGCTCGGCGCGATGCCGCTCGTGAGGGTTTCAGTGAAGCGGCAGAGGGAACAACAACTGCGCGACACGTTGCGTCAGCTTCGTTCCGCGATCGATGAGTTTCATCGCGACACGTTTGGTATGCAGTGTACGGGTGCCGGCCTGCAGGGTGGTGGCGGTGGTCTTAGTGGCGGCGGTGCCGGTATTGCCCCACCGCCGGTCGCGTCGATCGACCCGCGCAGTAAAGTTGTCATCAGCGACTGCACGATCTTCGGCGTCGATAATCCCGATCACTATCCGCCGGATCTCGATACGCTGGTCGGTGGCGTGAACGTTATGCCGCGAGGCATTGGCCCGGGCGGAGCCGGAAACCTTGCCGTCGATGCAACCAAGGTGGGCCAGTTGTCGACCAAGCAGAAGGTTTACCTCCGCGCGATACCGGTCGATCCGGTGACCGGAAAGGCCGAATGGGACCTGCGGTCAAGTTACGATCCGGCTGACTCGAATTCGTGGGGCGGTGAGAACGTCTTCGACATACGTTCCAAATCGAAAGAGACCGCATTGAATGGAGAGAAGTACAGTGACTGGTAGTTTTCAACAGTTACGACGCCGATTAGCCGCGCACTCGGGATTCACGCTGCTCGAGTTGATGATCGTGATCTCCGTCATCATCATCCTTGCCGCGATCACGTTGCCGCAGTATCAGAAGACCATCATGCACACGCGCGAGTCGGTGTTGCGCGACGACCTCTTCAAATTGCGCTCGCTGATCGATCAGTTTGGGGCTGACAAGGGCCGCTTGCCGCAGTCGCTCGAAGAGCTACAGAGTGAAGGTTACATTCGCGAGATCCCGATCGATCCGTTCACCGGAGAAAAAGACTGGGCCGTCACGACCGGCGAAGATCCCAACTCGATGGACGGTCAACAAGGCATCACTGACGTACACAGCAATTCCGCTGAAGTTTCCAGTGAAGGCACGCCTTACAGTCAGTGGTAAAGTATTTTTGATTTTCGATTGCCGATTTACGTGCCTAGAGTTCGACGACGCACCTTCAGTTGAGAAATCATCAATCGAAAATCAAAAATCAGCAATAACCTATGGCCAATCTCTTTTCACGCATAGTTAATCCCTGGTTTCCGTCGGCCGCTGTCGGACTCGAGAAGGGCCTCGCGTCCGTGGTCCAGGTCGAACGCGTCAAAGGCGCGGCGTGCCGGTTGAAACGCGCCGCTACCGCCAACATCGCGGAGTCGTTAATCACGCCGAGTTTCGATCAACCCAACATCTCAGACCGTGGACAACTCGCTGCGGTTTTGAACGACTTGGCAGTGGGAGCCGGATTGGTGCGGCAGAAGCGTTGGTCGTTGAGTTTGCCGGAAGCCACGGCGCGAACGATCGTGTTTACGATAGAGACGCAGACCTCCGGTGGCGAACTTCAGGATGTGCTGCGCTGGAAGATCGAACGCGGTTTTGGTGCGCCGCTTGAAGAGCTGTCAGTGTCGCGCGAACGTTTGCAGAAAGACGCACAGGGAAGAGATCGCTATCTCGCTATCGGCGTCAAGAAGTCGATCCTGGCTGAGTACGAAGCGGTGCTCGAATCGTTGGGCTGGCGCGCGGGACTGATCGTGCCGCGTCATTTGGGTGAGGCACAGTGGCTCGTGCGCAACGGCTCTGCCGGTGACTCGTTGTTGGTCAGCGGTTCGAGCCAGGGTTTCACCGGCCTCATCTTTCGCAATCGGCATCCGCTGATCCTGCGCACGGTGAGTTGCGCCGAGGGCGAGTTTGAAGACGAGTTCTATCGCTTTCTGTTGTTCTACCGCGACCGCAACATTCCCGAGACGTCCGGTGAAAACATACCGCTCACGCGGCTGATGGTTATTGGCGAGGGCATTACTAAAGAACGCGCCGGAGAGATCGTCAACGAAACTACTGGCGGCGATTTGCGGCCACTGGCTGCCGAGGATTTAGGGTTGCAGTTACCCAGCCGCGACTTCAGTTTCGACTCCATTGCCGCACCCGCGGGACTGGCCACGCTCTCTTGGTAAAAACCATCCCCAGATTGCGCAGATCATCTGTGTAATCTGTGGATTGCTTCAGCCTTTTGAAACAAAGACCCTCGCCGAGACGTAACACCCCGGTATCATGAAAGCTTCTGCCTCCGCCGTTTCCCCTGTTTTTTCACGAGAACTGAGTCTTGTCAGTGACCGCGAACTCGTCGCCATCGCCGTCGAGGGTTTCGATGGCAGTTTCGAAGAGCTCGTGCGGCGTTACCAGCGGCCGATTTCCGCTTACGTTTACCGGATGGTGGGCAATTACGAGTCAGCCCTCGACCTGACCCAGGAGATCTTCATCAAGGTCTACAACTCGCTCAATCGCTACCGCGCCGAATTCAAGTTCTCCACCTGGATTTACAAAATCGCACATAACGCGGCCGTCGACCACCTCAGACGAAGCGCCACCCGCGAACAGCCTCTCGTCGTGGGTCCTGAAGGCGACAGTTTTGACCTGCCACTCGAAAGCGCCCACCTGAGCCCGGAACAGGAAAGTGAACGAAAAGAACGTCGCGGCGAGATCGAAGCGGTGGTGCGTGCACTGCCCGCGAACTACCGCGAACTGATCATCCTGCGCCACTCCCAGGATCTCAGTTACGAAGAGATCGTCGAAGTCACCGGCCTGCCACTCGGCACCGTCAAGAACCGTCTCTTCCGCGCGCGCGAAATGATGCGTCAGCAGTTTGTCGATAAAGGAATCACCGGCATTTAATGACCAGGGTCGAGCAAAAGATCTGCCAGAGAAATACGATCGCTGCTTACGTCGACGGCGAACTGAGTGAAGTCGCGACGGCGATATTCGAACAGCACGTGGAAG
>DATEHX010000359.1:0-13988 GCA_035279345.1 Pyrinomonadaceae bacterium
CACCTGTTGAATTCGTCCCAGCACGATGTCGATCTTAGGGTCTCGAAGCAGACAAGGAAGTTGCAACTCGAGTTTGTTTACCGGCCAGAGGTCGTCTGCATCCGCGAAAGCGAGCAGACTGCCTTGAGCATGTTCGATACCGCGATTACGCGCGGCGGCAGGACCCTGATTAGTCTGGTGTAGATAGCGAACTGGAAGACTCCGCGCTACGGTTTCGGTCCCATCCGTCGAACCGTCGTCTACAACGATGATCTCAACAGACGAATCCCCCTGGTCCAAAACACTCTGAACGGCTTCGCGCAGAAATCGTTCGCCGTTGAAGACGGGTATGATGACGCTAACTAAATGCTCCACCGTTATTCCTCCCGAGATTCAAACTCAGCCAACAAACGTTCGATGGCCGGTGGAATGGTGGAAAGATCCGTACCCACTTCAAGACTGAAGCAAGGGAGTTGACGCACAAATTTCGCCAGAAACTGAAACGCTTCATTTCCCGCTCGCGGAAGTTGGAAGATCGTACTCGGAGCCAACGCCGCTAAAGTCATCGCCACGGAAACTCGTTTCCAACGCGTTTCGGGAAGACCTGTTACGCGCGGAAGTAGTACCGCTCGCACCGGCAATCGCGTAGCGACCTTCGCGGGATAATGTTCGTTTACAAACAGCAACGCTTTCTCGTCAGCTAATCGTTCAGGGTTGGCTACCTTCGGCAACAACGCCGGGAAACGCTGTACGTGATCGCTATTCAACTTGGCGGAATTATAAAGACTATGGACCACCGGGCCGGGTTCCAATCCGAGCAACGTGTAATCATCACCGGCGTAGAAGAGATCGGATTCGAGGCAAGTCAGCGCGGTCGTGGACTTGCCGCTGCCTCCTTTTCCGCCAATCAAAACTCCGCCGTTTGAGTTGCCAACCGCGGCAGCGTGGACCAACTGCAAACCCCTGCTCAAAAGCCACCAGTGAAGAATGCTTCGCAACGGCGAGCCGTATTCCCAGTAAGGAAGCCTGTGGTCGGGCGCCCAAAAGACCGCTAGATTGCGTTCCTTATCGAGAACGCTGACAGCGCCTGAGCCGTGTTGAAACGCCGTATAGATTCGTTCCGTGTTGTAGCCCTGGATCACACCGCGCGCGAGAAAATCCTCTTCTTGCCACGGCCGCGCGATCATGCGTTGCCCCGTCGATTCCGAATCCCAAAGACAAATCGTCAGATCCGGAGTCGATTGATCGTCTGTGGCGAGATGTTCGAGAGCCGTGGTCAGCGACAGCAAAGCCGTACCCGAAAAACTCAGCCGGACACAATAGCCACCGATCGTGTAACTGCATTCAACTGGACCAGTTACTTGTTGCGACGCTTTGAATAGATCGTAGACAGACTGGAAGTATTCGACCGATTGGTCTTCACGAGGGATCGCTGATGGAACCACCGGGGACGTGGACATTTGTTATTGCCGCAAGTTCTTCGTTTGGGAATTTACTTTGGGGGATCAGGATTTGGCTTCGGCCAACCCGCGTCATCAACATCGTGAATAGGATCGAGCAATAACAATTCCTGCATGTCCGAGTACTTGTTCAGCGAGGGGGGATTGAACAACGGTTTCTCGCCGTTATTGTTGTTCGGCGCTTGAAGATCGACGGCTTCTTCCGCCTCGTCAACGGGAACAATAAGGTTCTCCTGTTGCAATTGGGCCAGTAGCTCCTGCACGCCGCGATCGATCGCCTGAGCGTCGCCCTGGTAGGCCTGGAGGACCACATTCTGAAGCTCGCTCGCGGAAGCACCCTTTTCAACGAGACTCCAGATAAACGAGCCTTCCTCGACGAGGCTGTAATAGTTTCCGCTGTCGAGGTTGATGATAACGGCCTCACCATCAATGACCTCGTGAGTGACCGTGGGAGTATTCACCCTGAATCGCTGGTTATTCATAGCTTAAGTTCCACTTAAGACGGAATAAAGGTGCAATGCGCAGGCTAATTCAGAAGTCGGACTTTGTAAACGTTAGAAATCGGGACTGAATCCTGCCCGCCAAACACTGTTCAAACAGACTCAGTTCAATCTCCCTTCGCCGAAGCCGCGCAAGATTTTTTACTGCATTTGCGCCAACTTGCTCTTTCTTGCGGTTAACGTCCGAAATTTCCAAAATTTCAGCACACATTTCCGGCTGTTTTCCTCTATAAAGCTTCCACAGCAAATCATTGGAGGCGTCATGCAAGAGGATCCAGAATCGGGTCAAACACAGCCGAGCCGCCGCGAGTTTCTGAGAAACACAGGGGCCGCGATCATTATCGGCGCGGCGAGCCCGCCGCACCTTCCCAACAGTAACGCCGAAAGCGTTGCAAACGCACAAGAGGCGGACGGTGCAACCAGCAACGGAACAGTCCCAATCGTCCTGCGCATCAACGGCAAGGACCGCCAACTGCGCGTCGATCCACGCACCACACTGCTCGATTGCATCCGTGAAACTGTTGCTCTCACGGGAACAAAGAAGGGCTGCGATCACGGGCAGTGTGGCGCATGCACCGTTCACGTCAACGGCAGACGAGTGAACTCATGTCTTAGCCTCGCGTTGATGCACGACGGTGAAGAGATCACGACGATTGAAGGTCTCGGCACACCGGAAGCACTGCATCCGATGCAGGCAGCATTCGTCGCTCATGACGGATACCAGTGCGGCTATTGCACGTCAGGCCAGATCATGTCGGGCGTAGCCTTACTGAAAGAACCGTGTGGTCCGGATGACGCCGCGGTGAAGGAACTCATGAGCGGCAACATCTGCCGTTGTGGCGCCTATTCGCGGATCGTCGCGGCGATTCAGGAAGTGCGCAAAAAAGGCAACACCGTTTAGCAGGAGTAAGGCAAATGCATACTTTCGAATTCATTCGACCCGCGGATCAGGCGACGGCGATCGCGACCGCTGCCCGGGCTAAAACTGCACAACAGGGCGCGGACATCAGGTTCGTCGCCGGCGGTACAACGCTGCTGGACTTGATGAAGCTAAACGTTGAAACACCGGCGCGTGTGCTCGACATCAATCGTTTTCCACTCGACAAGATTGAAGCGACCCCTGATGGCGGACTCAAGATCGGCGCCACCGTTCGCAATTCAAATCTCGCGTACGATCCCGTGGTCCAGAAATCTTATCCCGTGCTTTCGCAGGCGCTTCTTTCCGGGGCATCAGCACAACTGCGAAATATGGCCACGACTGCCGGCAACCTGCTGCAACGAACCCGATGCATGTACTTCCGCGACACCGCCATGCCCTGCAACAAGCGCGAGCCCGGAACCGGTTGCCCGGCGATCACCGGAGCCAATCGCACGCTTGCGATACTCGGCGCCAGTGACCAGTGCATTGCCACCAATCCATCGGACATGTGCGTCGCAATGGCGGCATTGGAGGCGACGATTCATATCACTGGACCAAAGGGTACACGCGCGGTGGCCATCGGTGACTTTCATCTTCTTCCCGGCAACACGCCGCACCGGGAAACAGTTCTCGAACCCGGCGATCTGATAACGCACGTCACGCTGCCACCGCCGATCGCGGGAAGTAAGCAGTTGTATTTGAAACTGCGCGACCGCGCTTCGTATGAGTTCGCGCTGGCGTCGGCGGCGCTCGTGCTCACCGTAAGTGGCGGGAAAATAACGCGCGCGCGCGTGGCGCTAGGTGGTGTGGGGACGAAGCCGTGGCGATCTACTGAAGCAGAGTCCGTGTTGACCGGTAAGACCGCCGACGATGCGAACTTTCGCAGAGCGGCGGAGGCGGCTCTGCGCGACGCGAAGCCACAGAGCGAGAATGGATACAAGGTTGAACTGGCCAAACGCTGCCTGACGCATGCGTTACGAACGGCAATGACGGCCTGATCATCGTTCTGAGTTCAGCCTTCAGGCTGCTGCTTCATGCACAAGCTTGTACTCAGAATTCAAGGAGTGAATATGTCAACGACGCAAGATGGTCCAACATCGCCAATCGGCCGGGACACGCAGCGAGTGGATGGACCACTGAAAGTGAGTGGTAGAGCGCAATACACTTCGGATTTCCACTTTCCCGGAGTGCTCTACGCAGTTCCCGTCGAAGCGACGATCGCCAACGGCCGCGTGACGAAGCTCGACACCGCAGCCGCTGAGAAGATGCCCGGTGTGCGCGCAATTTTCCATCGCGAGAACATCGGTAAGATATTCCGTTCGACGCTGGGACCCGGTTTTGCCGGCATCACTGATGAGCGGCGGCCACCGTTCGAGGATGATGTGGTTCGTTACTACGGACAATACATTGCGCTGGCTGTGGCAGACACATTCGAGGCCGCCAAAGCCGCGGCCGATGCGGTGCGGGCCACGTATCAAAAGGAAAAACCCAACGTTGCGACCGATCTGAAACCCGACGACGAACCGCAAGTGGTCGAGACTACATTCGCTCCGACCAATCGTTTGCAGAGCGAACGAGGCGATGCCGAACGCGCTTTCGCATCAGCACCGGTGAAGCTGGACCAAACCTACGTCACACCGTCTGAGACGCATAACCCGATTGAATTGCACTCGACGACTGCGATTTGGAACGGCGATACGTTGACGCTATACGATTCAACACAGGGCGTCGTGAATTTTCGCGGCGTACTCGCGCAGATGTTCGGGTTGCCGAAAGAGAACGTACGCGTTATTTCCAAATTCCTCGGCTCGGGTTTTGGCGGCAAGTTGTTTCCGTGGACGCACTGTTCACTCGCGGCGGCGGCAGCGAGACAACTCAAGTCGCCGGTCAAGCTGGTGGTTAGCCGGAAGATGATGTTTCAAACGGTCGGTCATCGGCCGCGCACGCAACAGCGCGTGCGGTTGGGCGCGACTCCCGACGGAAAGTTGGTGTCGCTCCTGCACGAGTATGTGAACCATCAGGGCATGCTTGATGGCTATCACGAAAACTGCGGTGAGGCGACGCCGTTTCATTACAGCGTTCCCAACCTGCGCGTAGCCTTTGGCCGCGCCAAACGCCACGTCGGATCGCCGACGTCAATGCGTGGTCCGGGCGCGGTGCCTGGTCTATATGCGACCGAGTCCGCGATGAACGAGTTCGCCGATCAACTCAAGATCGATCCGGTCAAGTTCCGCATTATCAATGAGCCGAAGATTGACGAGTCGTTGGGGATTCCCTTCTCGTCACGTCATTTGCTCGAGTGCTTTGACCTCGGAGGACAGAAGTTCGGTTGGTCCAAACGGACGCCGCAGGTCGGCTCGATGAAGCGCGACGGCTTGACGCTCGGTTGGGGAATGGCGACTGCTGCGTGGATCGCGGCGCGATTTGAGTGCGCTGCCAGCGTCGACTTGCGTGATGACGGAACCACTCGCGTTGCCTGCGCGACACAGGACATCGGAACCGGCACTTACACGATTCTCGCGCAACTCGCCGCGGAAAAGACGGGGGTGCCGCTTAACAAAGTTGAAGTAGCGTTGGGTGATACGAAGCTTCCGGACGGTCCGATTTCGGGCGGTTCGATGGCCACAGCGTCTGTGATTCCGGCCGTCTTCGCGGCCGCCGATTCGGCTATTGCCGCACTGCTGTCGCTGGCCACGACAACGCCGGGTTCGCCCTTCGAGAAGCGCAAAACCGACGAGTTGGCGTTCGAAGCAGGACGGGTGTTTCTAAAAACTGATGGTGTCGCGAAAGGCGTACCGTTTGGCGATCTGCTGCGTCGCGTTAACCTGCGACTGGTCACTGGCAACGGCAAGTCAGAATCGACGTTTGGTGATCCGAAGCCAAAGTTTTCGACCCACTCGTATGGTTGTCACTTCGTCGAAGTCACTTGGCAACCGGAGACAGCGCGATTGCGCGTCAGCCGTGTTGTAACGGTGATGGATGCGGGCCGAATAGTGAACCCACTCGCGGGACGTAATCAGATTGAAGGCGCCGTCGTGATGGGTATCGGCATGGCGATGTTTGAGCACACGACCTACGATCCACAGAACGGCGCGCCCATCAATAGCAACCTGGCTGACTACGTGGTGGCAGTCAACGCAGATGCTCCGCCGATCGAAGTGCACTTCCTCGATTATCCCGACAAGGAGATCAACGAACTCGGTGCGCGCGGCATCGGCGAGATCGGTCTCGCCGGCATGGCGGCCGCAATCACTGCGGCTGTACATCACGCGACGGGCGTTCGCGTCCGCGAACTGCCGGTGAAGATCGAGGACCTGCTGGTGTGAGGCTGCTTTTGCCCTAAAGTATTTGACCGGATTTGCAGAATGGACAAGATGGGTATTTCCCGAGGCAATCTTGTTCATTCTGTGAATCCGGTCTACTAACCGACCTCACTCATCACTCAATTCCTCTCAATTGAGAATTCCCTTGCCTGGAACTGGTACTATATAAACCTGCGAGTCGCAGGGACCAAGTTAAAAATGCAGACAGCTCCCACACAAGACATGGCCGTAGCTGCGCCGTTTGCAGTGGCCTCGAGCGGTGCGAAAGCGAGTTTCCTGCAACGAACGTGCGCGGCTCTGTTCGAGCCTGTCGATATCTCGTTCCTGGTTTTCTTCCGCATCGTCTTCGGCGGCATTTTGGTGTGGGAGGTTTATCGTTACTTCACTCGCGGATGGATCGGGCGTTATTTCGTTGAACCGGTCGTCAATTTCACGTACTACGGTTTCAGTTGGGTGAAGCCATGGCCGGGGCGCGGAATGTACATCCACTTCTTTGTGCTCGGTCTGGCTGCTGCTTGTGTGATGGCCGGGTTCCTCTACCGCTTTGCCGCGCCGGTTCTCTTTCTTACCTTCACATACTTTTTTCTGCTGGACCAAACGCGGTACATGAACCACTTCTACCTCGTCTGCCTGATCAGTTTTCTGATGTGTTTTCTACCGGCAAATCGGGCTTTTTCTGTTGATGTGTTGCTGCGCCGGAAGATCCGATCAGACACTGTTCCCGCGTGGACGTTGTGGTTGTTGCGATTCCAACTCGGCATACCATTCTTTTTCGGCGGCATCGCCAAGCTCAACAGCGACTGGATCTATGGCGGCGAGCCGATGCGGATCTGGTTAAGTCCTTTCAAAAAGATCGTCGGCGTGGGCCATCTATTCGCGGCCGAGTGGGTAGTTTACAGTTTCGTGATTGGCGGGTTGTTGCTCGACCTGCTCGTGGTGCCATTGCTGCTGTGGCGACGCACGCGACCTTACGCATTCGCGGCGGCGATAGTTTTCAATCTCATCAACGCCGTGATATTCGAGATCGGTATCTTTCCGTGGTTGATGCTCGGTGCGTTGTTGATCTTCTTTCCGCCCGATCTCGTGCGGCGCTTTGCTCGAGCGTTTATGTCGCCGGGTGAGGAGTTTGACGACGTAAAGCCGTCGCAAGCTTCGGTAAAACCTATTGCGGAAGGAAGCAGTTGCACTCCTTTATCAACCTCCCGGAAAGTCGTTGTCGGACTGTTAGCAACCTACCTTGTGGTCCAACTTCTGTTGCCATTGCGTCATTTCCTCTATCCGGGCAACGTGAGCTGGACCGAAGAAGGTCACAATTTTGCCTGGCACATGAAGCTGCGAACAAAGGGCGGCGAGGCAGTCTTTACCGTTACAGATCCCCGCAGCGGACAAACGTGGTCCATCAAACCGGTTGACTATCTGGAAGCTCACCAAGTGACGAAGATGTCTACGAAGCCGGACCTGCTCGTGCTATTCGCGCATCATCTTGCCGAGGAGAAGCAGCGTGAGGGTTACGATGATGTTGAAGTGCGTGCTCGTGTGATGGTTTCGCTTAACGGGCGCGAACCGCAGTTGCTGATCGATCCCAACGTCGATCTCGCTAAAGAGGAAGTTAGTTTGTTACCGACGCGCTGGATAGTGCCGCTCACGACACCACTCGGAAACAGGAGCACCTCAACCACAGCGGATGTCGACGAGTGAGACAGAGAAATTCTTCCGCTATCTTCTTATCAAAAGCAGGATGAGCATAAGCAGCCAGATCGCGAAGAGAATTAACGGAAACAAGGCTGGCAGCTTCGTGGTACTAAAATACGCCCAGCGCCGCTGGTAAATTTCCTTCTTGATTCCAAGCAGCTCTATTGTTGCTTCATTTCGGTTTTCCGTCTGACCAACCATATAGTAGTCGTTACCGAGCGACAGTTGGGTTTCCAGTCTATCGAGCGCCCGTTCGATCTGCTTTCGGTAAAGCTCAACTAAATACCTGTCCTGTGCACCGAACACGTACCAGAGAAGGCAAACGATGGCGGCGAAAATCGGGACCCACCAACGGAACTTGTCGGGCGACAACACCGTGGCGCCGAAAAGCGCAGACTGGACTGTCAGAAAGTAATTGAATCGATTCCACAGTCTCGTAAAGTGATCCTTGAGATACTGAATTTTTTGCCAATAGTCTTGTTGAAGAAAGGCTAGAGTAGCAATTGCTTTGGCTTTAGCATCGCTGTCCAATTCAGTTTCGGTTGACACCAAATACCTCCAGAGCCGTTTCAGGCGGCGTATGTAAACTACTTTCGCCGATCGTCAAGCCACGCCAGATATTCGGCGCAGTCATCTACTTTGCCGCTCGTCCTATCCATCCAGGAACGTGCCTGTCGCTCATTGGTCAACAGACGAACTCCGTTCAAAATCGCAGCGCCAAAGAGGACTCTGATGTCTTCAGAGTGCGGGTGCGCGGACAGAGGATCAACCAGAAACACGGCCACATCACAACGCTTGAAGATCATTTCGATAGCGATTTCAATGTCACCGCCTTTTGGACCAGAGTTGTACCGTCTGACTTTTTGTGCCAACAGCGGAGCTGCTTCCTGAACGATCTTGCCCGTTGTTCCTGTTGTGATGATGCGATCAAACTTTTGCAATTCAGTCTGATAATCCAAAACGAATTCCTCGATACGAGTCTTCATTTCGTTGTGAGCGATCAGCGCCAGCGTGGACGTAGAGATATCTCGCCGCTCTCGTTTTACAGCCTCCCAATTGATGGAGAATTCGCTGTCGTCCCGTTCACCTTTCTTAACCGGAACTTTGTAATCCTCTACTGGTTTCAAGCCGCCAACGCCGAACCGCGGCGGCCAGGGCTCGCCGTTTGCTTGCTGGTCCAAGTTAAGCGAACGTCGCGCCCACTCGATCACTGACACGTCATTCATCAGTCGATTAGCACGGCATTGATCGCATAGTCGCAGCAGTGCAAGATTCTCCGAGCTGAGCCAGTGAGAGGTAACGGGAGTCAGAAATGGCCAGACGATCTCGACTTTCCGCTTGACGACGAGGTCGGCCATCATGACCACTCCGCCATGGCTACGGCAAGGCAGCCGAAGCACACCGCAGTCGAACAGAAAATTCCGTGTATCTTCGCGAACGCCGGGAAAGTTTTCACTCATCAGAACGCGCCGAAAAGTACCGCGCGTCACAACGAACTGGAATTTCCTGATGAAGTCGGAATGATTCTCCACCAGAAAATCCAGGACGTTCACCAAATCCTTATTGCACTTCGGCGAATCGTGACTTGCGAGGAGTCCGATTATCGGTTTGCTGTGAATCATATGGCCTCCAAACACCTGCGGGAATGAGTGCAGGGAATCCAAGTTCACGAGTGACTGTTGGCTCTTCGAAGGTTGGAGCGGCTAAGGATGCGGTCTGGTCGCAGGCTGAGGACCCGCTCCGTAATCTTTACCTTTTTTCGGCGTCAGAATGTTATTACTGGAATTGAATTTGGTCAACGTGTTCAACGCTTGGAGAGTAGTTGCTAAGCGTGTGCTTCGCGGAATCGAGGAGTAAAATTAGCTTCAAGATTTTCAAGAGGGGGATCGTCATGCGAATAAATGTTATCTGCACTTTGCTTCTCTTCTCTACGCTGGCTCTCGCCTGCGCAAAATCTACGGTTGAGTTGGGAACGGCAAGTCAATCTCCGGCTTTGGCAACGGCCACTACAGAACAAGCACTCGAGCAACGTCTGAAGACCATCAGCGATGGGGCACAAGGAACCGTCGGTCTAACCGTTGTGCACATCGAAAGCGGAAAGACGATCTCGATCAACGGCCAATCTCAATTGCCGCTCTATAGCGTTTTCAAACTCCCTTTGGCGATCGCTGTTCTGAAGGAGGTCGAAGAAAACCATCTGCGGTTGGACCAGAAGGTCCAGGGAACGCCGGCGGAGATCGTACCCGGCACGCCGGGAAATACAGCGCTCTGGGAAAAACCTACTACTTATGAAATCCGCGAGCTCATCGATTTTTCGATCGCACGCAGCGACAACACTTCCGCCGACAAACTGCTCGAACTCGCCGGTGGTCCAGGTAAAGTCACAGAGCGATTGCGTGCGCTGGGTTTTCAAAATCTCGACATTCATACAACTGTCGCGGAATACGTGAAGAGCCGGCAGAATCCAAACACCGGGTCTGCCGACGATCTTGCGAAGCTGCTCGTACAACTGCACCAGGGAAAGATCCTTCAGCCTGCGCACACGAAACTGTTAATCGGTTTTATGCGGCGAGCAACTACGGGTCTGCATCGATTGCGCGGGGAGTTACCTGAGGGCACAGTCGTGGCCGATAAGACCGGTTCGGGTGAGAAGGACGAGGCTACACAAGCTGCGAGAGTGACCAACGACGTCGGTATCATCACGCTCCCTAATCGTGGTCATCTGGCAATTGCGGTTTTAGTGAGTGGATCGAAATTGCCTGACGCAGATCAGGAAAAGCTGATCGCCGACGTGGCGCGCGCGGCTTATGACGCGTACGCGACGGTCCAGGCGGAATGAGTTGAACGCCGGAAACAACATGAAACGTTACAAGCTGATTGGGGTGCTTGTCTTTCTTGTGACTCTGGTTGCAGGAGTCTCCATCTATTGGCGGCTCGCCTACTATCGTGTGTGGCTTTCGAGCACATCGCCGAACGGGAAGTACACTGTCGAATTGACGGGCGATAAGGGTAGAGGTGGTTTTCTGATTTACTCAGTGGTCAAATACAACCTTCTCGTCGATGGAAAACCGCTTACCAGGGATCGTCTCGCTCATTACGGCGACGTCATGGATATAAGCTTTGAAATCGCCTATCCGGAACACGCCTGGATCGACGATAAGACACTGCGGTTCTGGAGTCATCGGCACCGTAGAGATGACAACCTGGATACTCTCCTCATAACGAACAACACCGCGAAGAGAATCAAGTTTCTTCGGATCGAAGCGTGGGACATGTTCTTTGTTTTTGACGTTCAGCCAAACTCGACTTTGCAGCTCGCGTTCACTCATCGCTCAGAAGGAAAGCAGATTCGGCTGAAGGCGAGTTCGAAGACGATTCGCTAATCGACTACGCTGTCAGCTTTCCTGAGAACGGAAGTCGTGGGCCTTTGGGCTATTGCATGACGATCGACTATGACCGTGTCGTTATCAATAGCCCTCGCGAACGTGGTTACGACCGCAAGGGTAATTGGGACAACTTGAATATCGACGCGGCGCCAGATTGTGCGCCGTAAAATTCCCCTTGGGAATGCGCACACCCCGTGGCAACTCTGAACGCGTGTGCTCCATCCTATGGCACGCGCAACCGTACAGCCCACGCAATTCGGGAAAGACCTGATCCTTTCAGTTGCGCGGAGCAGGTCCCTGAGAACAAAGCCTTCCAAGTAGTTACAGTTCAGCTTCCAGAGGTGTCTATGCGAAACGTAACCCTAACTCTGACCGTCCTCCTCGGCGTTACTTTGCTCGCCTTCACGATTCTAACGGATACAACCCACAGCCAGGAGATCACGCCATCAACAACATTCCAGAGCAGCGCCGCGAACCTGATCGTGCCGCAAGCGCGCAGCTACTCTTTCTCCGGCGCACAGCAGCAGGTCCAAATCACTGGTGTCGCGGCGGAGGTGCGGATTCTGGAACAAGTGGCCACTACGACCATGGACGTGGGATTGGCGAATCCAACGCAGCGAATCCAGGAAGCCGAAATGTTGATTCCCGTTCCAGACGGCGCCGTCGTGCGCTCATTCACGTTTGAGGGTTCGGCGAAGGAATCGACCGCGAAACTACTTCCGAAGGCAGAAGCCCAAGCGATTTACCGTTCGATCGTTGCCAAGCTCCGCGATCCTGCTTTGCTGGAGTTCGCGAGTTACAGCCTGATACGTTCCAACGTGTTTCCCGTTCCAGCCGGCGGCAAACAGCGGGTACGAATCGTGTACGAGCACGTCTTGAAAGCTGATGGAAACCGTATCGATTATGTCTTGCCGCGCAGCGAATCCTTCGAAGCCTCCGCAATACCGTGGAGTATTTCGCTCAAGATTAGTTCCACCACTCCGATTTCCGGAGTTTACTCGCCGAGTCATCAGGTGAGCGTCGAGCATTCCGGCAACCAGCATGCAATCGTAAGAACGGCGGGTAACCAACAACTCGAGCCCGGACCTTTTCGGTTGTCATACCTTGCAAATTCAGGTTCAGTAACCGCATCGCTCCTCGCCTATCCGGATGCGCGCGTCGGTGGCGGTTATTTTCTGCTGCTCGCTGGTGTGCCTGCGGACTTGCAAACAAAAGAGTCGGCGATGAAGCGCGAAGTAACTTTAGTGCTCGATCGCTCCGGCAGTATGGAAGGCGAAAAGATCGAGCAGGCGCGTTCCGCGGCGTTGCAGGTGCTCGAAGGACTCGAACAGGGTGAGGCGTTCAACATCGTCGATTACTCCGATCAGGTCGCAAAGTTCTCCGAGAAACCCGTGATCAAAGATGCGAAGACGTTGGGACAAGCACGGGAATACATCAAGCGCATTAAAGCAGGCGGCGGCACAAACATTCACGACGCCCTCGTGGAAGCGATGCGCCAAACTCCCACCGCAAGCATGTTGCCGCTAACAATCTTTCTCACCGACGGCCTGCCAACCGCGGGTGAAACTCGTGAAGCAGCGATTCGAAAAGCCGTTGTCGCAGCGAATGTGCACAAACGCCGCGTGTTCAGTTTCGGCGTTGGCTACGATCTGAACGCGCCTTTGCTCACGTCGATCGCGAATGCAACGCGCGCGACGCCAACATTTGTTTTTCCAAACGAGAATGTCGAAGTTAAGGTCAGTCAGGTTTTCAAACGTCTCTCGGGACCGGTTTTGGCGGAGCCTCAGTTAGCAACTCTGGATGCGGCAGGAGCAGTCACGACGCGTGCGGTACGTGAGCTGCTGCCGGGCGAACTAAGCGATCTGTTTGAGGGCGACCAGTTGGTTGTCATGGGACAATACCAAACAGAAGACCCGCTGCATTTTCGTCTGAGTGGAAACTATCTGGGAGCTTCGCGAACGTTTGACTTGAAATTCGACTTGGCGAAAGCGACGACGCGAAATTCGTTTGTGCCTCGCCTATGGGCCAGCAGAAAAATCGCGCGGCTGGTCGAATTGATCACGGAAGCCGGATCGGAGAATACGTCTGCAAATCCCGGCCGTGTCTCGTCGTCTTCAGCGATTGCTTACAACAGCAGCAGGCCGGCATCCAGCCATGTGGTCCAGGATCCAAAGATGAAGGAATTGGTCGACGAGATACTGAGGCTTTCCACGGAGTACGGTATTTTGACGGAATACACCGCCTTCCTCGCTACGGACGGCACTGACTTCAACAATCTGGAAGCGCTGAACACTCGCGCACGCGAATCGCTGGTGAACAACGCGCAGAGCGTTCGCAGTGGGATGGGTAGTGTAAGCCAGGCGTCTAACAACACCATGCAACTGTCTCAGGTAAGCGCGAACCGGTCCAATTCCTACCTCTCGCAAAACATGGAACGCGTTGAAATCACCACCGTGCAACAGATCACCGATCGCACGTTCTTCAAACGTAATAACCGGTGGGTCGACGCGGGTGCCTTAAAGAACGAAACAGCAAAACCGGATCAGGTTATCGAGTTCGGCACACCGGAATTCTACAAGCTTGTGGATCGGCTGGTCCGCGACGGTAGAGAAGGAATACTTGCGCTGTCCGGAGAGCTGTTGGTTGTGATCGACGGCAAAACGGTGCTCATTAAAGCGCCACCGAAGTAATCACGGCCGGGATGAGAATGGAACTATGCGAAAGACGAT
>DATEHX010000360.1:0-22758 GCA_035279345.1 Pyrinomonadaceae bacterium
TTCCGCACTACACAGAAAGGTCTTGCCCATGGCAGTTAGTCAGGAACTCTTGGAAATACTCGCCTGTCCGGCTTGCAAAGCAAAAGTGGAACTAAAACCGGACGGCAGCGCGTTAAAGTGCGTCGAGTGCAAGCGCGTCTATCCGATTCGCGACGACATTCCGGTCATGCTCATCGACGAAGCCACGATCGAAGAATGAACTGATGAACAGCCTGCGCGACATCGTTGAGCCGTCTCCGCGACCGCGCGTGGTGGAGACAAAGTCGGGGTTCGTGTTGTCAGAAGAAGAGTCGCCGCAGCCACTCGCGCCGGCTCGCTGGGATTGGGAATCAGTCAAACGCGTGCTCGTCGTCCGGCTCCGCTCCATTGGCGACACGGTTTTGGCCACGCCTTCGCTCTTTGCGTTGAAGCGGTTTTTACCACAGGCGCAGGTGGACATCCTCGTCGAAGATTGGGTCGCGCCGTTGCTCATGGATCATCCGCACGTCGACAACGTCCTCGCGCTCGAGCGTGGTGGTTTTATGTCACGTGTAAAGGCCGCGCGGGAGTTGCGAGCTGAGCGTTACGACGTGGTCTACAACCTGCACGGCGGAACAACCGCAACGTTCTTGACGCGTGCGAGCGGTGCGCGACATCGCGTGGGATTTAAAACGTATCAATATGCGAGTCTTCACACGGACTTAGTGCCGTCGCCGTTGTTACTTTGGGGACAGCAGAAGACGCACTCAGTCGAACAGCAACTCGCGCTGCTAGGTTGGACCGGCGTGCCCGTAAGCGATCGGCCGCGAACGCGGTTGGGGATCTCGCCCGGTGCGGCTGAATCAGTTAACCAGCAACTCGCCGCCGCGGGCTTAGCCGATCGACAGATCGCGTTGATTCATCCGGCAGCGGCGTTTGAGACCAAACGTTGGGCCACGGAGAACTTCGCGCGCGTTGCGGAATTTGTTGCGGAGCGCGGGCTCGCGCCGGTGGCGATCGGTGCGCCACACGAATCACAGTTAATCGACGATCTGCTTGGCGAAGCATCTGTAAAGATTTTTTCCATGGAGCTGTCACTACCGGAAGTCACCGCTTTAGCCGCGCGTTCCAAACTGTTTGTCGGCAACGACAGCGGCATCGCGCACATCGCCGCCGCGGTCGGAACGCCGTCCGTTGTCGTTTTCGGTTCGTCAAACACCGCGCACTGGCGGCCGTGGAACCGCGCGAAAGCAGAGGTCGTGTTTGAACAAATGCCTTGCCAGCCTTGTCACGGCTATTTTTGCGAGAAGTTTTCACAGCCCGAGTGTATTCTGCGTGTGCCGGTCGAGAGAGTTGCCGCCGCGATCGAGAGATGTCTCAACTAACGAAAACTCGGGCCTCAGAAATCCTGCAAACGCTTCGCGAGCGTAAAGTGCTTGTGTTGGGCGACGTGATGCTCGACGAGTTTGTTTGGGGCGACGTCACGCGCATTTCGCCTGAAGGACCAGTGCCGGTGGTTGATGTGCGGCGCGAGTCGGTCCATCTCGGCGGCGCGGCGAATGTGTTGGCGAATCTGATCTCGCTCGGCGCGCATGGTTGGGTTGTTGGCGTGGTTGGGAACGATTATGCCGGTGGGCGTATTCGCGATGAGTTGCGATTGTTGAATTCGGGTGGCGATGGCGGTGTTCTCGTCGATGAGTCGCGGCGTTCGACCACGAAGACGCGCATCGTCGCGCACAGTCAGTTAGTGGTGCGAGCGGATCGTGAGTCGCGAACACCGGTCGATGGGAAACTCGAGCAGCAGATTGTTGCGCGTTTGAAAGAGAAGCTGGAAGACGCAGACGCATTTGTAGTTTCCGATTACGACAAGGGCGTGATCACGCCGGCGATCTTGCGCGAGGTGCTGCCGTTTGCGTACGAGCGCGTGCCGGTTTTGGTCGATCCGAAGCTGCGCAACTTTAAATCGTATTCGCCTGCGACGCTGGTTACGCCAAACCATCTAGAAGCGTTGCGCATGAGCGACACAGAGGATCACTCCGACGACGGTTCGCACAACGCCGCGAAGATCATTCAACAGAAACTCGGTTGCGATGCGGTGCTGATCACGCGCGGCGATCGCGGCATGATGTTGTTGGAAGCGGGCGGAGAACCTGTTTACGTCGAAACGGCAGCGCGCGAAGTTTACGACGTCACCGGCGCGGGCGACACGGTAATCGCAACACTCGCGGGCGCGCTCGCCGCCGGCGCCACGATGATCGAAGCGGCCACACTCGCGAACCACGCCGCCGGAATCGTCGTCGGTAAAGTCGGCACCGCCACCGCCACCGCGAGCGAGTTGATTACCACCTTCGAATGACTAAATAAAGAATTGGAATGGAAGGCAAGACTCTTCGCAACTATCGCATCACGGAAAAGCTCGGCGTGGGCGGTCAGGGAGCGGTCTACAAAGCGGTCGATAACAAACTCGGCCGCACCGTGGTTATCAAAGTCATTCCACCGGAGCTCAGCGCGAAGGAAACAAACCTCAAACGCTTCGAACGCGAAGCACGGCTTGCCTCGTCGTTGGACCACCCGAACATCTGCACCATCTTCGATCTCGACGAACAGGACGGCATGCACTTCATCGCGATGCAGTACGTCGAGGGCAAGAACGTGCGCCAACTCGTCGCAGGCCGTCCGCTCGAACTAAAGACGGCGCTGCTGATCGGTTTACAAGTCGCCGACGCACTCGCCGCCGCACACCAGCGCGGCATCATTCATCGCGACGTCAAATCCGGCAACGTGATGGTCACGTCCTCCGGTCAGGTAAAGGTGCTCGACTTCGGCCTGGCGAAACTTCTCGACGACGACACGGCCGCAACCAGAGGTATTCATCACACCGAACTAACAGAGGTTGGTGTTCCTTACGGCACCGCGACCTACGCCGCGCCCGAGCAAGCGCGTGGCGATCGCGTCGACAAACGCGCGGACATCTTTTCGCTCGGCGTGCTGCTTTACGAAATGCTCACCGGCACGTGGCCCTTTCGCGGCAAGACGACGATCGACGTGCGTCACGCAGTCCTGCACGATCCGGCGCGTCCGATTCCGGAGTTGCGCGGCAGTGCGATTCCGCAACACCTGCAACAGATCGTCGATCGCGCACTCGAAAAGGAACCGAGAGATCGTTTTCAAAACATGGACGACTTTCGTAACGAGCTTCGGCAAGTTCTGCAGGACGTGGATTCCGGTGCGGCCGCGTATCAGGGCGTAGCACCGGAGCCGCCGCGTCACCTTGCGGGCGCGAAGAATCCGGTGTCGCGCGCGGTGCGCTGGCTCAAATCGATTACGCGCAGCGAAGCCCCAACCACGTCGCCAAACCTCAATACACCCTCGAAGCAAGGCATCCACGAAACACCGTTCACCACCGTCGCCGATCAGGAGAAGAAGAGTCTCGCGATTCTTTGCTTCCGAAATTTGGCTAACGATCCGGCCGCGAGTTTTTATGAGTTCTCGCTGGCAGACGCGGTGATAACGGAATTGGCGCGCGTGCGCTCGCTGGTCGTGCGGCCCTCGTCCGTGATCGCGCGTTACCAGGGCGAGCAGCGAGATCCGCGAGAGATCGGTAAAGAGTTGAACGTGAGCGCTGTGTTGACTGCCGGCTTCATTCACGCAGGCGAACGGTTCCGCGTCACCGCGCAGCTCATCGACGTCGCGTCGGGCGAGTTGTTGTGGAGCGATCGCATCGACACGGCGGCGTCAGACATCATCATGCTCCAGGACACGATCGCGCAGCGCATCGTCGAAGGTTTGCGAGTGGAACTGAGCCCGGCGGAGCAATCAGGGATCGCCAAAGCGGCAACGCAAAATCCGGTGGCTTACGAACAATACCTGCGCGGCCGCGATCTGTTTGCGCGTTTCATCTTTCGCACGCTTTCGCGCGAGGATTGCGACGCGGCAATCGCGCATTTTGAAAGCGCGATACAGCTCGATCCAAACTTCGCGCTTGCCCACGACGGCATCGGCGCGTGTTATGTGAACCGCGTCTTCAAGGGGTTCGGTGGCGTTGAAGATTACGAACGCGCCGAAGAGGCTTTCCACAGAGCGCTGGAGATCGACGCAAACATCTTCGAAGCGCGCATGTTGATGGTCTTCGTTTACCTGTGGCGCGGCAGGAAAGAAAAAGCGTGGGAAGAGGTCAACCGCACACGCAGGGAAGCGCCGAATGAGCCGGTAGTCCACTTCGTCAAAGCGATGCTACATCGTTTGGACGGCGAGTATGGGCGGGCTTTGCATAGTTACGATCGCTTGGTCCGGCTCGACCCGGCAGCGCACGTCGTTGCGAGTTACAGCCGCGCGCTCGTTTACATGTACCTCGGCAATTTTGACGAGGTCTTCCGCCAACTCGACAATGCCGGCGAGCCCGACAACGCGCTGGTCCAAACGTTCCGCGCGCTCGGGTTGTATTACACTGGTCAGACCGACGCCGCCGCGGCGTTGATGCATGGCGTGGTAGAGAAGCATCCAAACATGCACGGCATTCGCCCGTTCCTGGCAATGTTTCTAAGTGCCCAGGGCAAGCACGATCAAGCACTCGCGCAACTAAGCAGCGATGTGAAGCGAAACGGCGAGGTCGACGCGGACATCAGTTATTCGATCGGTTCGGTGTACGCGCTCGAGGGTTTGCCGAACGATGCTTTCGAATGGCTCGAGCGATCGATGTCGTTGGGAAATGCAAACAAGCCGTGTTTTGAAAACGATCCGAATCTGGTGTCACTGCGTGACGATCCGCGCTTTGGTGAGTTGATGAGCAGACTATGAATAGATCACGAAGAGTAATTTCCGCGCTACTGATTCTTTTGGTTTTCTCGGCGCCGTTAAGTGCTCAAACGGCGCCGAAAACTCTCGACGAGTTAAAAACACGGATTTCAGAGGTTTTGTCCAAACCGGAACTGTCGCCCGCGATGGTCGGCGTGAAAGTCGTCTCGCTCGACAACGGCCGCATTGTGTTTGAAGAAAACGCCGGAAAGCTTTTGCGTCCGGCGTCGAATATGAAGATCTACACGGTCGCGGCTGCGCTCGATCGTCTTACGCCTGACTACCGTTTCAACACATCTGTTTTCGCGTCTACAAAGCCCGATTCATCCGGCGTTATTCGTGGTGACTTGCGCGTCTACGGCCGTGGCGATCCGACGTTCGCGGCACGCTTCAACAACGGCGATTACTTCAAAGCTATCGACGATCTCGCCGCGCGCATCGTGAGCGTGGGCGTCAAACGCGTCGAAGGCGATCTTGTCGGCGATGAGACTTACTTCAACGGCCCAAAGTATGGCTCGGGTTGGGAATGGGAAGACCTGACCTGGTACTACGGTGCGGAAGTCACACCGCTTTCGGTCAACGACAACGCTCTCGATCTGTTCGTCAAACCCGGTCTGGCGGTGGGCCAACCGGCTTTGATCACGACCGGTCCGCCCGATCCGTTGCTGACGATCGTCAATCGCGTCACGACTTCAGCGAAGGGAGTGCGACGCGACATCGCGATTCATCGCGGTCTCAACGAAAACACGATCACGATCACCGGCAGTATTCCACTCGAAGATCGCGGTTACACCGGCGGCATCGGCATCTCGCATCCGGCGTTGTTGTTTGTATACCTCTTGCGCAACTCGCTCGCGCAAAAAGGCGTGACGATCACTGGGAAATCCCGAGTCACCGGCGAAGTTCCTCTTCCATCCGTGTCATCCGTGCCATCCGTGGCCCAGGAAGAGATCGTCAACTTCCAGTCTCCATCGTTCAGCTCGATCGCCGCCCAAACTTTGAAACCAAGCCAGAACCTGTACACCGAGCTGATCCTTCGAACAATCGGGAAATTAACACCGCCGCCGCCCACGTTTACGATCTCCAATCCAACCTCCGAACAACTCGGACTCGAAGCCGTCAGGTCGTTTCTCAAAACTGCCGGCATTCGTCCCGAAGCCCTCGTTCTTGATGACGGTTCGGGACTCTCGCGCGGCGACATGATCACCGCCGACGCAACGGTGCAGTTGTTAGCTTTCATGAGCAGGCATCGTTTCGCGAACGTGTTTCGCGATGCGTTGCCCATCGCAGGTGTCGACGGTACGTTGCGTAATCGGATGAAAGGGACGCCCGCGGAAAACAACCTGCGCGCGAAGACCGGTTCGCTGAGTTCGGCGGCGAGTCTGTCTGGTTACGTCACCACCGCCGCGGGTGAGAAACTCGCGTTTGCGATCATGGTGAACAACTATCCGCGCGACGTTGAGCCGCGCACTGCGTGTATCGATCCGATTGCAGTTCTACTCGCCTCGTTCAACGGCAAGCCCGACGCAAATAACGGCAAGCCCGAATCAAAAGATGCCCCCTAAATTCACGAAGTTTCACGGACTCGGAAACGACTATCTCGTAATCGAAGCCGCCGAGCTGCGCGACGTTGCCGACCTCGGCGACTTCGCGCGCCGCATCTGCAATCGCCATTACGGCGCGGGCGGCGACGGCATCGCGATCATTTCAAAATCCGAAACCGAAGACGCCGATTTCAATTGCCGCATTTTCAATCCGGACGGCAGCGAGGCCGGGCTTTCGGGCAATGGAACTCGTTGCGCCGTCGCCTATCTTTACTACGCCGGCCACTGGTCCAAAGACGAACTGCGCCTCAGCACCAGGACAGGTTTGAAGAGATACTTTCCGCGTGGTGAGATCGCGCCCGGCAAGTACCTGTTCGAGTCTGATCTCGGCCAACCGAAATTCGATTCCCGCTCGATTCCGATGTCGATCTCGCCGCCACTCGATCAAGTGATCGGCTACGTTCTGCCGGTGGAAGGCGAACCGGTTGTGATTACCGCTATGCAGATGGGAAACCCGAACTGCTGCATCTTTGTCGATGATTTCGACGCGTTGAACTGGCGGCGTCTCGGCAAAATCATCGAGACGCATCCGCAGTTTCCCGATCGCACCAACGTCGTGTTCGTTCGCGTCGTCGACAGAGAACTGATCGAATTGCGGATTTGGGAGCGCGGCGTTGGTGAAACCACTGCTTCCGGCACGTGCTCTTGCGCCGGCGCGGTCGCGGCGATGATTAACGAGAAAGCCGACCGCGACGTGCGCGTCGTGATGGAAGGCGGCGAAGTAAGAATCCACTGGCGTCCCGATGGCGAAGTTGTGATCACGGGAACGGCTGAATTAGTCTATACAGGCGATTGGTTGGCGTGAGGCCGCAAAGAGGCGCAAAAGCACAAAAACATCCGTGTATTTCCGTGGCTAAAACTCTTCTCATCATCTTTCTCGCGGCGTCCTGCTGGCTCTCTGCCTGCGGCGGGAAGGTCATTACCGGAACAGAAGCCAAACCGGAGCCGCCTAAGCCGAAAATACCCAGTTCCGTTCCCGCGTGGCTCGGAAACGCGTCGCGCAATTTTTACGGCACGGGACCGTGGTCTGACGCACCGCTCGAAGTCGTGTGGGAGTTTGAAACGAAAGGTATCTCCGGGCGGCTGCACAAAGATCCGTGGGGCGGTTCGAGTTGGCCGGGACAACCGTCGGTTGACGAGAATCACGTCTACTTCGGTTCCGCGGACGGAAATCTTTACTGCATCGACAAACACACCGGCAGTCTGGTTTGGAAGTTCAAAACCGAAGACAGTCTGAAAGCGACGCCGACAATCGCCGGCGACCGGCTCATCGCCAGCGGACTCGATCACTACATCTATTGCATCAACGCCCGCGACGGTTCGTTGATCTGGAAGTTCAAAACCGGTTTCGAGGTCGACTGTTCCGCCGCCGTGATCGACGAGCGCGTGTATTTCGGCGGTGAAGACGGATTCTTCTACGCGTTGAATCTTGCGGATGGCTCGCTGATTTACAAAACCCAGCGGCTCGGTTCGATGGAGGGAAGTTTCTCAGTTGACGGCGACCGCGCGTACATCGGCACCGAGCAGGGCGACCTGTTTTGTCTGAATCTCGCCGACGGCTCGACGATTTGGAAAGCACGCATCGGCGCCGATTCAGATTCGACACCCGCGGTTGCGAACGGTTTTGTTTACACCGCGGCGGAAAACGGCGTCGTTTACTGTTTCCGACAGTCGAACGGCGAACTCGTTTGGAAATACCAGGCGATCGGTGGCACGACCAAAGAGCGCAGTGGCTTTTGGGCGAGCCCGATAGTTGCGAACGGACGTGTTCATATCGGTTCGAGCAATGGTCACTTGTATGCGTTAACGGCTGACAAAGGCGAGGTCGTTTGGCGTTACAAAGCACGCGGCCCGATTTGGGGAACGTCGCCGCTGGTCGATGGCCGTCTCATTTTCGGGGACAAAGCCGGGTGGATTCATTCCGTGGCGGCTGAAGACGGCTCGGCGATCAGCGAGTTGAAGATCGGTGATAATATCAATGCGACTCCGGCGGTACTCGGAGGACGAATTTACATCGGCGCATTCAATGGGAAGCTTTACTGTCTGAAGTAACTTGCTGGTTTACCTCGTCGACAACACGATCAACGGCCAAGACGACAGCCCGCGTGAGATTCGCGCGGTGCTCGGTCGTTTGATTCCCGGCGTGGAAATCCTCACCGAACCCTTTCACAGCGTTTCGATCGAACGCGTTCGCAGCCTCAAGCCGTCGCACATCATTCTCAGCGGCCAGAGCCATCCGTGGGACAACTACACACCACAGTCGTTGGCGGGGGTGTTTGACGTCATCAAGCAGGCCGCGCAGCCGATACTTGGCGTGTGTGGTGGTCACCAGCAGATCGCGTTGGCGTACGGCTCTGAAGTTGGACTGATGGAGCGGCTCGAGCCGGGTGAAGGTTACCAGGGCGCCAAACGCGAACGTGGCTTCTTCCCCATCGACAACACCGGCGAAGGACTGTTCAAAGACTTGCCCGCGAACGTCACTGTCTGGCATTCGCACTGCGACGAAGTGAAGGATCTGCCGGACGGTTTTCGCCGCACCGCCTCAAACGAGACCTGCGAGATCCAGGCAATGCAACAGAAAGGACGGCGTGTTTACGGCGTCCAGTTCCATCCCGAGCTCTTCGACGAAGAGCATCCCGAAGGCCGCAAGATCGTCGAAAACTTTCTTTCACTCGGCGTCTGAGCTCGTGGCCGCAACGTAAAAACAATGTGGTTTCGGTGACATATTTCACGAAATCAACACGGGTTTGCTGGACTCAGTCCTACCCGTGTGGTAGGGTCATTCCCGGAATAACGAGCTTAATGCTCGTTTTTCTTTTCTAAGAACAAGCAAGTACTTTCAGCGCACCGCATCAAGGATGCAAGCCCCCAACCTCGGCTGACGTCAACAGAAGACTCCTAGAGCCAGGGGACGAGTCATAGGAAAGAACGGACTCGCGCAGGACGCTGAAAGGCAGGTAATTACTTCGGACAGGAGACCCGAATTTGAAAGTCTATTCAATCTTTAGCGGAAGTGCCGTGATTGGTGCAGCACTTCTGAGCAGTTCTTTGTTGTTTACCGCTCGTACTTCTTCAGCGGAGACACGATCTTCGCAAGAACCGTCTCAAACCCAACAACAAACCAGTAAACCAGCTAAACCAGCCACAGATGCTGCCGCTCCAGTTGCGCTCGAAGTTCCTTCGAGTGGTGGACAGGTCGGCAAGGCCATCGCAAACGAAGAAAAGTATGTCGTAGCTCCGGCCGCTTACGTCGCGACCGCGTACAGTCTGCGCGGACGCACCGCGAGTGGACAGATGGTAGCCAAAGGCTTGATCGCGGCCGACCCGCGGCACTTGCCTTTGGGAACGCGCGTACGGCTCGAAGCCGGCACTTACAGTGGCGAATATGTGGTCGCTGATACCGGAGGGCTGGTTCGCGGGCGTCGCATCGACATCTGGACGCCGAGCTCGCGTGAGGCGATGCGCTTTGGCAGACGCACGGTCAAGCTCACGGTGCTGAGCCTCGGCGGCAAGAAACGCGCTCCCCGATCATAGAACTCTAAGTTGTTTAATTAGGTCCTATAGGTCCTGATAAGTCCTGTAGGACCTATTGCTTTGTTCGCGTGTTAAGATGCGCGCGCAAATGTCTGCTGAACAACTTGTCGAAGTGCGCCGCGGCAGTATTACGGAGTCGTGGCATCGCGGTCACGTGCTCGCGATCGAGCCGGACGGCAATGTAGTCGCGTATCTCGGTGCGCCGCAGACTACGGTCACGTTTCTACGTTCGTCAGCGAAACCGTTCCAGGCGATGCCCTTGCTGGTTTCTGGAGCCGCGGAGAGATTCCGTTTCACGGATCGGGAAGTCGCGCTGGCTTGCGCCTCGCATAACGGCGAACCGATTCATACTGAACTCGCCGCATCGATGCTCGAGAAGATCGGGCTCGGTCCGGAAGCGTTGAACTGCGGAGTTCACGAGCCGTACAGCGTGGAGGCCGCGCGCGAGCTGCGTGAGCGGGGCGAAGCGCCAAACGTTCTACATAACAACTGCTCGGGCAAGCACGCCGGCATGTTAGCGGCCGCGCTTCAATTAGGCGCCCCGATTGAGACTTACAACCGGCCCGAACATCCGGTTCAGCTTGCGATTGGGAAGACGATCGCGCAGTTTGCAGACGTGCCGGTCGAGGATCTCGCGGTTGCGGTTGATGGTTGCGCCGTTCCGGTGTTTGGGTTAACGGTAAAAGCGATGGCGTTCGCGTTTGCGCGATTGGTTGCGCCGCCGCTGAGTTTTGATGAAGCGACGCGTAAGGCGTGCGAGCGAATCGTTCACGTGATGAGTACTTATCCGGAGTTGATTGGTGGCACGTCCGACCGGCTCGATACGGAGATCATGCGTGCAGCGCCCGGACGGTTGATTTCGAAAGTCGGGGCGGAAGGTGTTTACACGGCCGGAATAAAACCGTGCGAAGAGTGGCCGCGAGGTTTGGGAGTGGCGTTAAAGATCGAGGATGGCGACGATCGTCGCGCGCGGCCGACGGTGGTTATTGAGACGTTGCGACAGCTCGGCATATTGAAGGATGAGTCGCTTGAAGCGATGGCGAAGTATGCGTACTTTCCGGTCCGTAATCGGCCGGGCGCCCTTGTCGGCGAGATCCGAGCTAAGTTTGATTTGAAGAAGCCAGGTAATTAATGCGATGACTCCGGAACTGCGCGCGCTGTTTCCTATCACGCAGCGCGCGGTCTACTTGAATCACGCCGCGGTCTCACCGCCGCCTACGACGACCATCCAGGCAGTCGAAGCTCAACTCAGAGACGTTCACGAAAACGGCTCGCTGAATTTTCTTAGCTGGCTGGAAGTGAAGGAACGTGGGCGCGCGCTGCTGGCCGGATTGTTGGGGGCGCAACCGGAGCAGGTCGCATTTGTTCGAAACACGTCCGACGCATTGTCCACGGTCGCTAACGGACTGACGTGGAAGCCGGGCGACAACATCGTCACGTTCAGTCGCGAATTTCCCTCGAACATTTATCCCTGGCTGCGGCTGCGAGACGCATTCGGCGTGGAAGTTCGGATGTGTGAAGAACACGAGGGACGGATTGATTTACAGGAGCTGGAAGGGCTGGTGGATCAGAACACGAGGATAATCGCTATCAGCCATGTGCAGTTCGCTTCGGGTTTCCGAACCGACCTCGAACGTCTCGGACGCGCCGCACGTCAGCACGACGCCTTGTTGGTGGTGGACGTGATTCAGTCGCTGGGTGTGATACCGATTGATGTTGGCGCGGAGTTTGTGGACGTCGCGGCCGGCGCTGGTCACAAGTGGTTGCTGAGTCCGGAAGGTGTCGGTTACCTGTATCTCTCGGATCGCGCACGCGAACGAATACAGCCGACGCTCGTTGGTTGGGTAAGCGTGCCGAACCCGGAAGACTATTCCAACTTCGAACAGGGCTGGAATCGCGGTGCGCTCGCGTGGGAAACGGGAACCGGGCCGGCAGCGTTGATTCACGGCTTCAAAGCCAGTTTAGACTTGCTGCACGAATATGGTCCGGCGCGAATCGCCGGGTTTCTCGACGAGTTGACCAATCACCTTTGCGATCGACTGAGTACGAAGCCTTATCAGATCGTTAGTTCACGTGTCGTGGGTGAAAAGTCTCAGATAGTCTGTATTCGCCACCGCGAAGGTCATTCAGCGATGGCGCTCTACCACCGGCTCAAACAACAAAACATCGTCACCGCACCAAGAGGTGATCGCCTTCGGATCGCCCCACACCTCTACAACACGCTCGATGAGATCGATCAACTCGTCTCAGCTCTGCCCTAACCGAGCGATTATCGTCCGTTTGTACGGGTAGTGTTGTACTGAACAGATACAAGTTTATCGTTCAATTCGTTCTTAACCGTATAGATTCTCACTCAAAAGCACGTTTTCCGGCATTGCAGACCGATGGCACGGCCATTGTATAAAGAGGAAACAGAACAAGAAGGGTAGATAAGGGTAAATCGGGTCAGGCTCAGAAAACTGCGGTGAGTGGAGGCTTTGGGGGAGGCATCCTCTCACAGTTATAAAAAAGCAAGGGTTGACTCTTTTGGGGGAACGGAGTAGCGCTTGTGACGCAGTAGAAGAGCAATAATAGCGGTGCTGCTGATTGTCGTCTTGACGGGGCTTGGGGGAGCCTCCCGAGAAAAATCAGCAGCCCGCATTTGTTTTTAGCCACAAAGAAGCACAAAAAGGAACCAAGGTGTTCGTTAGAATCCTTGGTTCCTTTTTGTGCTTCTTTGTAGCTAAACTTATCGACGACGGTTCGCAGTCATTTCGTCGAGGTTCAAACGCATCATTCCGCCCGCATCCGAGTAGGCCGTGGCTTTTTGCTGAGAGCGCCGGTAACTAAAAAGCAGTCCGCCAATCAATCCGCCGATTCCTAAACAACCGACAAGCGCGTAGCCCGACGCTTTCAGAACAGTCACTAACACGCCTAACGTGGTGTTGATGTAACGCTCTTCAGCGCGCCGCAGGATGTTTGGGTTTTCGCCGAGCCACGAAACGACCTGTTCGTAATGAACCTGATCGATTAGCTGTTTGGCTGTCTGGTCGTCGGGTGCGTCGAAGACGAACACGGAATAATTGCCGACGCGCTTGTAAGCCGTAGGTGCTGGTTGGCCCAGCTTCCAGAGTTCCTGAATACGCGCGACGATGCGTTTGTCGTTTTCGCTCGCGAGTTGCGGTGTATTGAATTCGACGACGAGCACTTTGCTCGGGCCGAACGCAGCGATCACTGCGTCTGCATTGCCGTCGCCGTTTACTGCGGTCAGCACCGGTTGCTTCGGCGCGATAGTCGTAAGGTCCTTAAAGCTGTTGCGATAGATGGCGGTTTTTTGAGCCTCGTCTGGACTAGGCAGTTGCTTTATTAAAGCCGGAATCTCGCCGTCGCCTTGATCGAGTGTCTCGCTTAACGATTGCGCCAGGGCCGTCAGATTAGCCGTGCTCGAGGCCGGTTTGACGCTCGTCACCCGAACGAAGTTAACGCCCTTGAAAAACGCGATCTGGTCGCGCCTCGTGAACCCAGCGACACCGGCGACGTTTCCGATTTCTACAGTTGGCTCTTCGGCTCGCGCGGCTGCCGCTGCGTGGCTAAAGAGTTCGTAGGCTTTACCTTCTGTCTGAAACTTGAGGATCTCGACCGCGAACCGCTCGCCATTGCCGGCCACATACTCGGCCTGTTCGGTAGTGATTGGCGCGGCTTCCGGGGCGAGTTTCGCTAGCAGCGACCCTTCGCCACCCGACTTCACACGCTTGAACTTGCCAGTCTCGGAAGGCAAGGCAAACAACAAGAGGAATGAAACTAATAGGTGAATCTTTAACACAGCGTAAGTTTAATGCCAGCGTCTCAGTTCGCGCAAAAGAAGGTCCGCGTAGTGGCGTGGTTTGCTGATGTTGTGCATCACGGTCGAACCGCCGAGTTCGCTGGCGTTGTCGACGATGATGTCGCCGAAGCCGAGCATTCTTTGCGGAATGCTGGCGGAGACGGTTACGTCCTGCACCTTACTCAACGGGATGTTTCGTGTGGTGCGGGCGATTAAGCCGGTATCGATCTGGAGCTTTGCGTCGGTGACGGTGTAGCGAACCATGTTTCGCCGGATGTGGTAATAAGCCGGGATCAGCAGCAACGCGAGTGCGAGCGGGATCGAGATCGATGCGGATACGCCGATACTGGCAAGCAGGAAGACCAGTGCGATGCCACCGAGGACCGCGAGGGCGTAACCGGTTTTGATGAAGATCATGGTCGGTTTCACGGTGAAAACCGTACGTTCCAGATCCCCATCAATGGTTGGTTCCAGAGTCCTCGATTGCACGCGGGCAATGCGTGTTTGTTCGGAGTCGACGGGTGTGCCGCAGTTCGAACAGAACCGCACGCTTGGCGTAACGTAGGCTCCGCAGCCGGAACAGGTCATTCGCTTCTCAACCTCGCTCGATATCATACAAACAAAACGAGGCGGCCACCATTAAAGGTTCCGGCGTTTCTTTTTAGCTTGAATCCCACCAACGCAGTTGGTGGTTCCTTCAGACCTCTACCTACCGGACCCCCAAAACTCGAAAAGTAATCCCACCGACAGAGTCGGTGGATTGTTCACTCAGGTTCCGAGCGGTGAACGATCCACCAACTGCGTTGGTGGGATTGTCGCTTGACCTTGGGGGATGGTAGGTAGAGGTCTGAAGGAACCACCGACTTTGTCGGTGGAATTGTCGCTGAACCGGGAAGTGGGTTAGGGAGAATCTGAAGGAACCACCAACTGCGTTGGTGGGATTGTCGCTGAACCGGGAAGTGGGTTAGGGAGAGTCTGAAGGGACCACCGACTTTGTCGGTGGGATTGTCGCTGAACCGGGAAATGGGTAGGGAGAGTCTGAAGGAACCACCGACTCTGTCGGTGGAATTGTCGCTGAACCGGGAAGTGGGTTAGGGAGAGTCTGAACGATCCACCAACTGCGTTGGTGGGATTGTCGCTTGAACCGGGAAATGGGTAGGGAGAGTCTGAAAGGACCACCAACTGCGTTGGTGGGATTGTCGCTGAACCGGGAAATGGTAGGGAGAGTCCGAAAGGACCACCGACTCTGTCGGTGGGATTTACTGGCTGACGAGCTGAAGCCGCCCGTCCGGCAGGCGGGTCATGAAGACGCTTCGCTCGTAGACGCTCAAGGGCGCCGAGGGTTTTTGCTTTGTGGCCGCGAGTTGTTCCCCCGTGAGTTGGTTCGCGTTGGCTGCCGCTTGCGGGTCGCGAATCATGCTGTAGCGCTTGCCGATGCGGCGCACGTATTCCTGCGTCTCGCTATACGGCGGCACCTTGTAGCCATACTTCATCACCGCACCCTCGCCGGCGTTATATCCCGCGAGCGCGAGGCGCACGTCGCCTTCAAAAAGATCGAGGAGAAAACGCATGTAACGAGCACCGCCCTCGATGTTCTGTTTCGGGTCCCAAATATTCCTGACGCCGAACCGAAGCGCCGTCGGCGGCATGAGCTGCATCAATCCGCGGGCGCCTTTGTAAGACATCGCGCGCGGTTTGAAGCTCGACTCCTGGTGCATGATTGAGTAGAGCAGCAGCGGGTCGACCGAGTTGCGTTTGCCGGATTCGACGATGTAGTTGTCGACCTCTGAATTGCCGGTGGTGAATCCGCCGAGGGACGGGTTCATCGGCATCGAGGTCAGGTGAATCAGGCGTTTCGTTGGGTTCCTTGGTTCGACCTTCGGGGTTTGGATCTGAACGGCATTGGGCAGGTCGAAATTATCGATCTGATAGCCCGTTTGGGCCGACACAAGGCCAGCCGACAGAAGCATAAATGTTAGTAAAAGTAGCGCTTTCATTTGGGATTACCGACGGGGCGCCGGATGAGGCCAGGTCATAGTACCACGCAGGTTTAACTTTTGCCAACACAGTTGGGCAAGGGATTTAAAGCCGGATTCACAGCGGATGTTGACAAGGGATGTATGATAGGCGCGTTTTAACCACAAACCGCGCGCTTCAGCGCGCCTCACAAAGGACGAAAACAAATGAAGAAATTTCTCACACTCACGCTGTTCCTCTGTCTCTTCACGACCGGAGCAATGGCCCAGACCGCAACTTCCTCAACCCAGAACGGCACAAAGCAAGGCGCCAAGCGTGGCCCTGTCTTTCGCGCCACTAAAGAACAGATCAATCAGGCCCAGGCGATCCTCAAATCGCGTGGCTTTTACACCGGAGAACAGATCGGGAAGCTCGATGACGCGACCCGCGAGGGTTTGCGTAAGTATCAGCAGGCGGAAGGACTGAAGGTGACCGGAACACTCAACAAGGTCACCCTGGAAAAGATGAACATCGCTCTAACTGAGAAACAGAGGAGCATGTAAAGGCTTAGACAGGATTACAGGATGAACAGGATTCGTCTTGTTCATCCTGTAAATCCTGTCCCCTTAGGTTAGGAGGCGCTCTACGATTTCGTAGCTCTTCTGCAGCGCGGCGTCGAGGTTTTCGGGCTGGTTGCCGCCGCCTTCAGCCATGTCGGCTTTACCGCCGCCGCGTCCGCCGACGATCGGGGCGAGCTCTTTGATAACCTGGCCGGCGGGGACCTTCGAAGTCAGATCCGCCGACGTGCGCACGATGAGCGAGACTTTTCCTTCGCTACTGCGCCCGAGTATCACTACGCCCGATTTGATTCGCGCCAGCAGTGTGTCAGAGAGTTGCCGCATCGCCGGCGCGTCCAATCCGCTCGCTTCACGTGCTAAAACTTTGACGCCCGCGATCTCGCGCGACTCGTCGCCGTTTGCGGAAGTACCAACACCGCCGCTCGCGATTTTCAAACGCAGATCGTCTGCTTCACGGCGCGCTTTCTTCAACTCATCCTGCAAACGCGTAACAGCGTTCACCAACTCGGTTCGCGACGTTCGCAAGCCACTGCTGAGTTCGTCGACCAACACTTCCGCCTCACGAAATCTGTCGTAGGCATCCGTGCCGGTGATCGCGCGGATGCGCCGCACGCCGGAAGCGATCGATTCATCGCTGACGATCTTGAAGAGTCCGATGTCGCCTGTCGCGCGCACGTGCGTGCCGCCGCACAGCTCTTTCGAAAACACTCCCTCCAAACCGTTGATCGACAGCACGCGCACTTTCTCGCCGTATTTCTCGCCGAACAACGCCATCGCGCCCGAGCGCATGGCTTCTTCGATCGCCATCTCGTCAGTTTGCACGGACTCGTTGCGCAGGATGTGATAGTTAACGAGGCGCTCTATTTCTTCCTTTTCGGCTTGGGTCAGCGGTTGATAATGCGAATAGTCGAAGCGGAGGTAAGTCGGCGCCACGACAGAACCGGCCTGTTTGACGTGCGTGCCCAAAACCTCGCGCAACGCGGCGTGCATCAGGTGCGTCGCTGTGTGATTGCGTCGCGTGGCGTCGCGCTTCTCGACGTCAACCTCCGCCGAAACGATGTCGCCGACTTTTAAACTGCCCTCAGTTACTTCGACCTTGTGCACAATCAAACCCGGAACCGGCGAGTAAGTGTCGTTAATGACTGCCAACTCCCGGGACGGGCCCACCAACAAGCCCATGTCCCCGACTTGTCCGCCACTCTCTGCATAGAAGGGCGTTTTGTCCAAAACAACCTCGCCTTTATCCCCTTTACTCAGCGATTCGACTTCGACGCCGTTGATTAGTGCGACGACCTTTGCATCGGTGACGTTCGTAGTCTCATAGCCTTTAAAAAGGGATCTTGGGTAACGGCCCGCCAGCGTTTGGTACACCGGATTAACAGCGGATTTGGTGTCCTGTTTCGCGGTGACGCCCGTATGTTGCAACTCTTGCAGCGCAATGTTGAATGACCGATTGAACGCTTCTTCTTCAAACGTAAAGCCGCGTTCCTCCAGTGCGACGCGGATCAGATCGCGCGGCGTGCCGAAGGTGTCGTAAAGCTTGGCAAGCGCTTTGAACTCCGGCATCGCTCCCTTCGTCGACGTGAACAACTCGTCGAGCTTGTTCAGCCCCACGGTCAACGTGGAACGAAAACGCTCTTCTTCCAGCTTCACCATTTTCTCGATGAACTCGCGCTGTGTTTCGAGCTCCGGATACGCGTCCTTCATGAAGTCGACGACGAAATCGGTGACCTGATTAAAGAACGAACCCTCGAGACCCAGCGTGTGATGACCTTGATAAATCGCGCGGCGCATGATCTTACGCAGCACGTAATTGCGCCCTTCGTTGCCGGGCAGAATGCCGTCGGCAATGGCAAACGCGGCCGCACGCGCATGGTCGGCGATGACGCGCATCGCAAACCCTTCCTGTGTTTCCGGCTCGTAATGGCGATCCGCGATCTGTGCCGCACGCTCGATGATCGGCCGGATCAGATCGGTATCGTAGTTTGACTTAACGCCTTGAAGCACGACCGCGAGCCGCTCGAGACCCGCGCCAGTGTCAACGGAAGGCGCCGGCAACGGATCGAGTTTGTAGTGACCCGGTTCGACCTCGCTGCGATCGAATTGCATGAAAACCAGGTTCCAGATCTCCATGATCGTGTCGCCTGGACCGTTGACGTTCTCAGCCGAGTTCTCCGGATCGTCGACACTCGGTCCCATGTAGTAATGGATTTCGCTGCATGGGCCACATGGACCAGTCTCGCCCATCTGCCAGAAGTTATCCTTGCGGCCGAACCGCAAAATTCTCTCGCGCGGCGCGCCAACGGCTTCCCAAAAACGTTCGGCGTCTTCGTCGGGGCCGACCTCTTCATCGCCTTCATAAACCGTAAACCACAGGCGCTCCGGATCGAGTTTCATAACATTGACGAGCAGGTCCCACGCATACCGGACCGCGTCCTGTTTGAAATAATCGCCGAACGAAAAATTGCCGAGCATCTCGAAGAACGTGTGATGCCTCGCGGTTTTACCGACTTCGTCGAGGTCGTTGTGTTTACCGCCGGCGCGGATGCACTTCTGCGACGACGTTGCGCGGATGTAGTCGCGCTTTTCTCGCCCGAGAAACGTGTCTTTGAACTGATTCATGCCCGCGTTGGTGAACAACAACGTCGGATCATTGGCGGGCAGCAGCGGCGAGGAGCGCACGCGCATGTGGCCGTGCTCCTCGAAGTATTTCAGAAAAATCTCGCGTATTTCGTTACCAGTCATGTCGATTTGAGTTTAACAAGACGGATCGAAGAGTGCACGTACCTTGTCGCTCACCAGTTCAAACTCAAAACCCTGTCGCAACAGGTGATCGAAGAGCTTTTTGGCTTCGATTCGGCTCTTCGGCCGGCCGCGCACGCGAATTCGCTTTTCGATTGCCTGATCGATGAGCTGTTCTTCGGGCGTTTCGGCGTAGACCAGTTCCAGCGCGCCTTCCGCCACCTTGTTTTCGACCTTTTTGTGTTTCAGGTCTTGTTGCAAACGGCGCCGTCCGACCGGGCGCTGCTTAACTTTTAAGGACGCGTAGCTAAACGCGAACCGTTCGTCGTTGAGATAACCGTATTCTTCGAGCCGTGCGATAACCGTCTCCACTACGTCCGGGGTCGTATTCTTTCCTTGCAGTAACCGCTCGCGCAGTTCGGCCACCGTGCGCGGTTTCACCGTCAACAGCTTGACCGCGCGATTGAATGTTTGACGGCGCATTTCGTCAGTTGTCATGCAGTGTGATTCTCACATCGCCAATCCGCGATCCGCAAATTAAAATGAGCCACAAAGAGGCACAAGAAGCACAAGGTAGGAAAGCAAGGTGGAATGATGGACGGACTATTAGTCATCGATAAACCGGGGGAACTTACTTCTCACGATGTAGTTGCGCGTGTACGTCATATTCTTCACGAGCGCCGCATCGGTCATACGGGAACGCTCGATCCGTTTGCGACGGGTGTTCTGGTGCTGTTGCTCGGAAAGGCCACTCGGCTCGCTCAGTTTCTCAGCGGCGAAGACAAGGAGTACGACGCAATCATCCGTTTGGGTTATGCCACCAACACCGGCGACCGCACTGGAACGCGAATTGACGGTCCAAAAAACATCCCGCTTGGACATTGGAACGAAGAGCAGATCGAGAAAGCGCTGGCGAGTCTGCGTGGCTGGATAGACCAGGTGCCGCCGATGTATTCAGCCAAGAAGCGCGAAGGTAAGAAGCTGTATGAACTTGCGCGGCGCGGTGAAGAGGTGGACCGTGAGCCGGTTCGTGTTTGTATTCATGAGTTCGCCGCTATCAAGGCAGACGGTCAACTGATCCGGGACAATCTGGACGGCACGTTCGATTTTCGCGCTCACGTCGTCTGTTCTTCGGGCACTTACGTGCGAACGCTTGCGGAAGACTTTGGCAAGCGTTTGTCCGTCGGCGCACATTTGGCTGAGTTGCGTCGCACGCGAGTGGGCGAGTTTAACGTCGAGAAAGCAGTGACGCTTGACGGCTTGAAGACGAGTTTTGCGGAGGAGGCGTTGGGCGAGGTGGTGGTGACGCCCAGTGCGGCGCTCTCGAAACTCCCTTTCCTGCATCTAAGCGCTCAGGATGTGCGTAATGTCAGTCATGGAAGGGAGGTAAGAGTTGAGGGAACTGGTTGGACGGATGGTGAAAACGTAAAGATGTGTGATGCGCACGAGCAATTGATTGCCATTGGCCACTATGACGCGGCCGCGCAAGTATTACATCCTCGCGTCGTACTTACCGAAAAATAAGCATTGACCGGTGTGGTATACTGCAATCCCTAAGGAAGCGCTCCGATAAACTCGCTTCCAGAAGTGCTTCCCGCCACTGGTTCCGTGACACGATCATTGAGAACTGATGCTTCGAGGACGCAGCTCACGCTAACGCGCGCGTGAGGCGTATCACGAGGTAGCAATGGTTTATCAACCGCATTCCCCGACCGCCGGCGGTTGCTTTACAAAGCGTGGCCCTCTCCCCACACGCTGTCCGATGCGCGAAAGCCGAAGAGGTTTCAAGGCTATGCAAGAGCAGGATGGCAACAAAGCATTCAACATCAGTGAACGCTTGGAAGATCTGCGCCGCGAACACGAAGCGCTGCGCTGGGAAGGAACCTTCCGAGATTACTTCGAACTAGTCGCTCAGAACCCACGTATCGCGCAACTCTCGCATGCGCGCATCAACGACATGGTTCACGCCGCCAATGTCGAGCGGCTGAACGAGGGCACGCAGCACGAAGTTCTTTCCTACAATTTCTTTGCCACCGAGCTCTTCGGCATTGAAGAACCAATCGCCAGAATTGTCGAGTACTTCAAGTCGGCCGCACAGCGTTTGGAAGTGCGCAAACGCATCCTCTTGCTGATGGGTCCGGTCGGCGGTGGTAAGTCGACGATCGTCAACATGCTCAAGCGCGGACTGGAAGATTGGACCAGGACGCAGGGCGGGTCAGTCTACGCGATCAAAGACTGCCCGATGCACGAAGAACCGCTGCACCTGATCCCTCATCAACTGCGCGCGGAAGTCGAAAAACATTACGGCATCTACATCGAAGGCGATCTGTGTCCGCAGTGCCGCTATTCACTCGATAAAACATACGGCGGCCGTCACGAAGACGTGAAAGTACATCGCGTTGCGTTCTCGGAAAAAGAACGCGTCGGCATCGGTACGTTTTCACCGAGCGATCCAAAGTCGCAGGACATTACGGAGCTAACGGGCTCCATTGATTTATCAACCATTGGCGAAGTCGGTGTGGAATCAGATCCGCGCGCTTATCGTTTCGACGGCGAGTTGAATATCGCGAATCGCGGGTTGATGGAATTCGTCGAAATGCTGAAGGTTGATGAGAAGTTTCTCTACAGCCTTTTGACGCTTTCACAGGAGCAGAGCATCAAGACCGGCCGGTTTGCGATGATCTATGCTGACGAAGTGATTCTGTCCCACTCGAATGAAAACGAGTACATCGCGTTCGCTGGCAATCGCAAATCCGAAGCGCTTCAGGATCGCATCATCCTGGTGAGAGTCCCTTACAACCTGCGCGTTTCCCAGGAAGAGAGAATTTACGACAAGCTGTTGCACCAGTCGGAAGCATTGCGCAACGTGCACCTCGCGCCGAACACGTTGAGGGTAGCGGCGATGTTTGCGGTGATGACGCGTCTCGAAGAACCGAAACGTCAAAACGTCGACATCGTGAAGAAGATGAAGCTTTACGATGGCGAAGACGTCGAAGGTTACAAGTCGAAAGACGTGCGTGAGTTGAAAGAAGAGACCATCCGCGAAGGCATGGACGGTATTTCACCGCGCTACATCATTAATCGGCTGTCGAGTGCGCTCGTACGCGATGGTGTGTCCTGTATTAACCCCATCGATGCGTTGCGTGCGATCAAGGATGGTTTCGAGCAGCACACTGGTATCAATCCCGAGCAGCGCGAACGTTATTTGAACCACATTTCGCAGTCGCGCAAGGAGTACGACGAGCTCGCGAAAATCGAAGTGCAGCGGGCGTTCGTTTACTCGTTTGAAGAAATGGCGCGCACGATGTGCAACAACTATCTCGACAACGTCGAAGCCTTCTGCAACAAGGAACGCATCAAGGATCCGATCACCGAAGAGGAGATGGAACCGGACGAACAGTTAATGCGCTCGATCGAGGAGCAGATCGGGATTTCCGAAAACGCGAAGAACACGTTCCGGCAGGAGATATTGATTCGCATCTCGTCTTACGCGCGTAAAGGCAAGCCGTTTGAATACAACTCGCACGAGCGTCTGAAGGAGGCGATCGAGAAAAAGATCTTCGCTGACTTGAAGGACGTGGTGAAGATCACGACTTCGGCGAAGACGCCCGATCCGGATCAGTTGCGAAGAATTAACGAGGTGGTGGACCGGCTCGTGAAGGAGCATGGATATTGTCCTGTGTGCGCGAACGAACTGCTGACCTACGTCGGTACTTTGTTATCGCGTTAGTATTTAGGCCACAGACTTACACGGATATCACGGATCAAACTGGTCTGTGTTTGTCTGTGT
>DATEHX010000361.1:0-3032 GCA_035279345.1 Pyrinomonadaceae bacterium
TGCACACCTTGCCCTAATTTTTCTAGAAACAAAGGAGCCGAAAAGTTGATAAAGAAAAACGTGCTGCCGGCAGCACTCGTAGTGTGTGGTCTAATGATGGTCCTGGCCTTAGCCGGATGCCAGCGGGCAGCGGCGCCAACCAATCTCGCGGACCGTGGTGCGGCCGCGACTCCGACGCCGGAAAAGATCGACGCAGCGGCAATCGAAGCCGAACTGATCAAGCTGGAGCGCGCGTGGGCGGAGGCGGTGAAGAACGGTGATGCCGACACCGTCAGGCGCGTGATGGCAGACGACATTGTGATCATCAACCCGGACGGCTCGAAACCTACCAAGGCGGAGGAAGTGGAAGCAGTTCAGCAACGACTCGTCACGATAGAGTCGTGGGAAATCTTAGAGCCAAAGGTGACGGTGCTCGATGCAAACAACGCATTCGTGACGGGACGTGGAGTTATCAAGAACGGGAAGTCGAAAGTTCAAAACTCTAAGCAAACGATCGATATCAGCGGCGAGTATCGCTTTCTGGATGTCTATGCGCGACGAAACGGTAAATGGGAGGCAGTCGCATCACAGACCACACCTATCGTCAGTAAGACTCAGTAAGTTCCGTGGTCCAAATACCGGGAATGGTGGTTGAACAGGTGGGACAACGACCCTCGTTTGTAACATTCACTTGACGAATCAGGTAACCAAACCGTTCGACTAAAAGTTCGTCGCATGACGGACAGTAAGTGTTTTCCCAACGCCCCACTCTTCCCGGCAGATTCCCGGCGTATATGTAACGAAGCCCGGCCTCACGACCGATCTCACACGCGTGAATCAATTGCTCGGCAGTCGTGTTTGAGTTTTCCGTCATGCGATAGTCTTGATGAAACGCCGTGACGTGCCACGGTATGTCGGGTGAAACCGAAGCGATGTAATCTGCCGCACGCCGTAGTTCATCTTCTGAATCATTGAACCCCGGAATCACCAGCGTCACGATCTCTTCCCAAAAGCCGCGTTCGTGGACCATCTTCACCGTGTCGAGAATGTTGTCGACCACACCGCCGAGCTGCCGGTAGTTTTTGTCGTTCATCGACTTCAGATCGATCTTGTAACAGTCAGTCCAGGGCCGCAGGTAATCGAGCACCTGCGGAGTCGCGTTGCCATTTGAAATGAACGCCGTTTTGAAACCTTCCGGACGAGCTTTTCGGAAAACTTCCACCGCCCACTCGGCAGTAATCAACGGCTCGTTATAACTGCTGCCGACCATCGACGCGCCGTAAGCTTTCGCCATGGTTACGAGTCGATCGGCGGATACGATTGTCGGGCTTGTTCCGGCGGAATCGTCGCGCAGCGCCTGTGACGTGAGCCAGTTTTGACAGTAGGCGCAATGAAGATCGCATCCGAGCATGCCGAACGTCAGCGTGTCGGAACCCGGAAGAACGTGAAAGAACGGTTTTTTCTCAGTCGGATCGCAAGCCAGCGCAGCGACGTAGTTCACCGGCACGCGCAGTTGGCCGCCTTCGTTGAAACGGACTTTACAGATGCCGCGTTTGCCGGGCTTGATTAGGCAGCGGTGACCGCACGCATAACATTTCAGTGCGCCGGCGTCGAGATGTTCGGTGAGTTCGGGCGCACCCTCGGCGGTCATCGAATCGAGAACATTTGCGAGTGGCGCGCTGGTAGTGCTTATTGGCATTGCTAACTTACGGTATATTTTAGCCAAATGATAATCGAAGAACTAACCGTCACTGCCTTTCAACAACACACCCGCATCGTTGGTTGTGAAACAACCCGACAAGCGATCTGTATCGACCCCGGCGATGAAGCCGAACGCATCGTCGAAACCCTCGAGCGGCTCAATCTCAACTTGCAGGCGATCGCGCTGACACACGCGCATCTCGATCACGTCGGCGGAGTCGCGGCGCTCAAGAAACTAAAACCAAGCGCGCGAATCAATCTGCACAAAGCCGACGAGTTCATGTACACCGATTTACCCGATCAACCTGCCTGGATCGGAATTCCGCGTTCGCAGTGGACGGCACTCGGTTTCGATTTCGAAGAGCCGCCGCCGGTCGATGACTATTGGACGGACGGGCAGTCGTACGATGTCGGGGAGTTGAAGTTTAAGGTGTTGCATTGTCCCGGTCACACACCGGGTCACGTCGTGTTGTACGCGCCCGAGGACCGAAAAGTGTTTGTCGGCGACGTGCTGTTCGCGGGCTCGATCGGCCGCACGGATCTACCCGGCGGATCGATGGAACAGTTGCTCGATTCGATCAAGAACAAACTGCTGACGCTTGAAGATGATGTGACGGTTTACTCAGGACACGGACCGCTAACGACGATCGGCGAGGAACGTCTGACTAATCCATTTCTGACTGGACGGTATTTCTAGACATGATTGCACGATTTACAGACTGACCCAGCCTTCCGTTATCTTGTTAATTCTGTAAATCCTGTCAAAAGGCTCAGCGGAGACGCTTCGATTTCATCTCTTCCCACCTGTCCTTGTGTTCGTCTTCCAACTGGCTCGGCAAGGTATCGACCGGGATGTTGTACTCAGCGCAGAACTGGCGCCACAAGACAAATCGCAGATCGTATTGACCGGTCGAATCCGAGACCGAGTTGTCGACTGGTGGTGGCTGTTTTTTTCGCTGTTCCCTGTCCATCACTTCCCTAACCCTACCTCAATGAATTGGCGGAAGTGTAACAGCTTTTCACAATTATTTCTCTACGATGTCTTTCTTCAGACTCGTGACAAACGCGAGAATCTCGCCTTTTTCCTTCTCCGGCACCTTGAATTTATCGAGCGACGCGGCGAGATGTTTGGCGGCTGCGTCCCACTCGGCGTTGGTGATTCCCAAGCCCGCGTGCGTGGTCTTCATATCGCGTCCCAGGTAAACGCATGGACCACCTGTGGCCGCACAGAACTGATCGAGAATGTGTTGGCGGATTCGTTTCTTCGAGTCGTTGCTGGCGCCGGCGAAGAACTTCTCAAACTGCTTGTCGGTTACGAGGCGAACGATGAAGTCGTCAACGACGGCGGCGAG
>DATEHX010000362.1:0-28123 GCA_035279345.1 Pyrinomonadaceae bacterium
TTATTGAGGATTACTACAACACGTACAAAGGCGTGCGGCGTTACATGGAAGAGGTTCCGGTGCGTGCGCGCGAGCATGGTTACGTGCGCTCGATCTATGGCCGCATCCGTCCGCTTGCCGGCATCACCGATCGCAACGCAAACATCCGCAAGGCCGCGGAACGCGAAGCGATAAACATGCCGATCCAGGGCACCGCGAGCGACATCGTGAAGATCGCGATGCTGCACGTCGATGAAGAGTTCAAGCGTGAGAAACTCGAAGCGCGTATGTTGATGCAGGTGCATGATGAGTTGCTGGTCGAAGTGCCCGATGCGGAAGTTGGGAAGGTAACGGAGATACTAAAACACGAGATGGAGTCGGCAGTTTCGCTCGACGTGCCGCTGATAGCTGATGTGGGCGTCGGTGAAAATTGGATGGACGCGAAGCCCTGACAACCTCGATGCAACCCGCTGAAAAGAAACCAGAGGTCGTCTACCGTCGTGCCGCGGACCGATACACGCCGCCCTCGGACGCTGCTGTCGTCGCCGATCTGGCGAGGCGCGCCTTTTTGCGTGCGATCACGCCCTTGATTATCGGCTTCCTTTTACTGCTGGCTCTGATCTCTGTGTTGGGTTGGCGCAGCGCCAATCAGATGGAGCAAGTCGGTAACAATGCCGGCGTGCTCATAAGCGGTTACTTTCATCGGCAAAACCTGCTGGTCGATCTGCGCCTCAAGTTATCTCGGGTCGACAACGAGATTCGCATTCGAAACACCGCGATCTCGCAGCGGGGGCTGAAACCGCCGTTTGACTTTAAGATCGACAATGCCAGAGACGATCTTTTACTGTCCATTGCTCTACTTGACCGTAATCCGGTGTTTCAAGATCCGGACTGGACAAAACTCAGAACCGACCTCGACAAGTATGTAAAGTTGAGTCAGGACTTAGAACGTTACAGCCTTGAGGGGCACGGTCTGATCGACGAGCTGAGTCTTGATCTTGCTAACTTGTTCGCTCAGCTACAGACCGAACAGGAGATAGTTAATAACGACGTACTCGCCTCACAGAGGAATGCACGCCGGTCGATTCTGACATGGAGTTTGATCGCGCTCGGTGCCGGCGCGCTCGTTGCTTTGGGCACGATCTGGCAGGTAACGCGTCACTTCTGGCAAATGCGCAGCAGCATGTTGGACGCGCGCCGCGAACGCATCTTCACCACTCAGCTACTCGAAGGAATGGTCAGCGCCGTCGCCGCGATCGATGAAGAAGATCGCATTCGCAGCGCCAACGCCGCTTTCTTCCGTATTTTCCCGGGCGCGAGTATCGGCGCCTCAATGCTCGAACGATTCGCGCCCGACGACGCGATGAAGCTGCTCGATACGGTCACTGCGATCCGCGTCAACAAGGCAACCTACCACGGCCGTTTCGTCGCGCACGTCGAAGAAGAAGACAAGTCCTTCGACGTTTATTCATCGCCGCTCGCGATTGACGGCAATCGCGGCCAGATCGTGACCCTGGTCGACGCTACTGAAGCGGCCGAAGCCGAACGCACGCTCCGTCGCGGTGAATCGCTCGCCGCCGTTGGTCAAGCAACGACGCAGGTGGCTCACGAGATTCGCAATCCGCTCGGCAGCATTCGTCTCGGTGTTTCGATGTTGCGCGACAGCGTGAACGATCAGGAAGCGCTGAACACGATCGAACTCGTCGAGCGCGGCATCAAGCACCTGAACAAGCTGGTCGTCGACGTGACGCAGTTTTCACGGCAGAAAGCGCTGGACCGTACCGCGGTCGATTTGCATGAGTCGCTTCAACTCAGCATCGACCTCGTCAGCGACAAGATTGCGGAGAAGAACGCGAACGTCGAGAAGTTATTCGCGCGCAGAGCAATCATCGGCCAGTGGGACGCGTATCAGTTGCGACAGGTTTTTGTGAACGTGATCGCCAACGCGATCGACGCGAGCGATGAGAATGCGTCGGTGCGGATCGCGACGGAGTTGTTGACCGTCGAAAGCGATGGCAACGGCCAGCCGCGAAAGCCGTACGCGCGGATCAAGATCGCGGATGAAGGCAGAGGCATGGACAAGACGACGCGCGATCGAATCTTCGAGCCGTTTTATTCAACGAAGAAACGCGGCACGGGTCTGGGGCTGGCGATAGTGAAGCAGATCGTCGAGCAGCATGGTGGAAAGATCAGCGTCGCGAGCGAGCCCGGGAAGGGATCGGAGTTCAGTATTGACTTGCCTATTTAAGCCACGGACTTTCACGAACAAACACGGACAGACTTTTCAGCAGCGCGAATGGTTTGCTCAATGATGGCGTCGGTGTGTGCCAGGCTCACGAACGCTGCTTCGAATTGTGATGGCGCCAGGTAGACACCTTCTTCCAACATTGCGTGAAAAAACTTGCCGTACTGTTCGCGGTTGGATCGATTCGCTGTTTCCCAATTCGAAACAGGCTCGTCGGTGAAAAAGCTCGTCCACATCGAGCCGACACGATTCATTACGGTTTTAATCCCCGCCGCTTGTGCTGCCGCTGATAACCCCTCACTTATTTTGCGAGAGGCGATTTCAAGCCGGTCGTAAACCGACTTGTCACGCAAACGGCGCAATGTGATTAATCCCGCGGTCATCGAAAGCGGGTTGCCGGATAACGTGCCGGCCTGATAGATCGGTCCTGCCGGGGCGATGTTGTTCATCAACTCGCGGCTGCCGCCGTAAGCGCCGACCGGCAAACCGCCGCCGATTATCTTTCCCAACGTGGTGATGTCAGGCATGACGCCGTACAACTCCTGCGCGCCGCCACGCGCGAGGCGAAAGCCTGTCATTACTTCGTCGAAGATCAGCAGTGTTCCGTTTGCTTTGGTGAGTCGGCGCACCGCTTCGAGGTAGCCCGGTTGCGGAGGCACGCAGCCCATGTTTCCGACCACCGGCTCGATGATCACAGCGGCGATGTCTTTGTGTTCCGCAAAGACTTGTTCGAGTGCGGTGGCATTGTTGAAGGGAACTGTGAGCGTGTTTTCGGCGAATGCCGCGGGAACGCCGGGACTGTCGGGCAGGCCGAGCGTTGCGACGCCCGAACCGGCTTTAACCAACAGGCTATCGCCGTGACCGTGATAGCAGCCTTCGAACTTAACTAACTTTGTGCGCCCGGTAACACCGCGAGCGAGTCGAATCGCGGACATCGTCGCTTCAGTGCCGCTGCTCACCATGCGCACCATCTCGATCGACGGCACCGCGTCGACGACTTCTTGTGCGAGATCGACTTCGAGTTCGGTTGGCGCGCCGAAACTCGTGCCGCCCGCGGCGACTTCCTGCAAAGCAGCGACGACTTCTTCATCGGCGTGACCCAGGATCATCGGACCCCACGAACCGACGTAGTCGATAAGGGTTCGTCCATCGACGTCGGTAATCGTCGCGCCCTTCGCGCTCTTAATAAATCGGGGCGTGCCTCCGACGCCGCGAAACGCACGCACCGGCGAGTTCACACCGCCGGGAATAAGTTCAATCGCTTTGGAAAACAGCTCCTCTGAACGCATGTTGCCGAGCATATCAAACCATCCACAGATTCCACAGATTATCTGTGTAATCTGTGGATTGCTTCCTTGGGTTCGACAGTAATGGACTTAAAGCGTGAGAGGCGCACGAGGCCGGGAGCGGAGCCTTTTGGTTTGGAGAGGAATTTTCGCGGTGTGTAATGAATGACGACTTTTGAGTCTTCGCTTGCCTGGCTGAACTTTCCTGCAAGCTGGGCTGCTTCGACGATCGTGCGATGCGGGATTTCTTTGCGCGTTGGGTTGCGCACGACGACGTGCGAACCGGGATAGTCGCCTGCGTGCAGCCACAGGTCGTTTGGTTGCGCGATTTTGAAAGTCAGGTGGTCGTTGTCACGCGCGGCGCGCCCGACGAGTATTTCGTAACCATCGGTCGAGAGATAGCGACGCACGCCTGAAATCGATGGCTGCTGTTTTGCCTGAGGTTTGCGAGGAGGTTTCGCTTCAATGAAAGGTGCTAAAGCCGTTTCGTCTTTTTCACTTAGGATTTTTTGAATCTCTTCCACCTGGCGATTGAGTTGCGCTATTTCGCGATCGATTTGCACCATTCGCTCCGCGATCTCTTCACGGGCGCGTTTTGCTTTGCCGTACTGGCGGAACCGTTGCGCCGCTTCGTCCTGTAGCGAAACGTTTTCATCAATCTCGACCTCTATCGCGGGCGCTCCTTCGGCGTAGTAATCGGTGATCTCGACTTTATTGCCGTGACGTTTGCCGGTAGCGACGTTTGCAAGCAGCAGGTCGCCGATGCGTTTGTGCTCTTCGGGATCGCCGTGACCCGCGAGATCCTTCTCGAGGTTTTCTTTTAGTTTTTCTTTCTGACGAAGTGATTTAAGAAGTTTGGAGCGGACGGCGTTCGCGCGCGAATCAAATTCGCGAGTCTGTTCAAGGGAAGAGTAATAGGCGTCGGCGGCTTCTGACGGCGAGCCGGTCGCTTGCGGAAAATCTTCGTCAACACGGATTTCACGGATCGGAGGCGGTTGATAAATTCCTTCAATCCGTGTTCTTAAAGCCCGTTCGATTTGATTCGACTCGTCCAACAGAAACAGGTCAGATGTTCTTCCTGTAAGCTGCGCAACGAGCATCGAAGAAGCAAACCTTACTTTGACAATCCGATCTTCAGGTTCCTTTTGAACGTCAACAACCTTAGCGCCGCTTAACTTGTCTCTGATAAGTTGTCCGAAGTGGTTCAGTTGTTGCGACTGCTTCTCCAAGTCTCTCTGACGGCGCCAGACCAAATACATCCGCGGACTCGCAGGCTCCACGCTCACAAACAAAAACCACCCGCGCAGACCGAAATCAAACGCGAATGAAACCGGACTGAGTTGAAATATCTTTCCGAGGTATCTGCCGGTGAGGTTGGTCTGAAGCTCTGCGACGACGTTCTGAAGGAGTTGCTGGTTCAAGTTATTACGACTGCGGTTCGCGTAAATCGATCGTGCGCAGTGTAACCCTCGCGGCTGACAAGCGCGAAGAGAATGCCCACTACCGTGCCCAGCGAAAGCAGATAGAAGAACGAACGCCCAACCGACTGCCCGCCAGTCGGAATCAATCCCGTCTTGGTGTCGATCACGCGCAGCGACAACATCCGCATGCCCAACGTGCGCCCGGTCAACGCCGTCGTTAACGTCAAATAAAGAAACGTCACGACAACCAGAGAACCGCCAAGCACCGCGAGCACGCGCGTGTCGTGGAAGTTCAGGTTGCCGGTTAGATACAGCGCGCCCGCGATCGGCGACGTAAGCAACGCCGCGATGATCAGATCGAACAACGCGGAAACCACGCGGCGAAACGCAGAGGCACTCTGGCTCGCGAGATCGTCCACGCGCACGTTGCGGCAGATCGAGTCGAGATAGTTGAGCGCCGGATCGTTTGGATCGTCGCGAATCAGGCGTTTGGGTAACTGCGGTATTTCGGCCTTCGCGATTTCAGGCTCAACGGGTGGTGGCACCACCACAAGATGCGTTTTTTCCACCGGCGGCGGTGTTTCTTCGACCGGAGGTTCCGTTTCAAACTCGAGTTGAATGGTCGGGGGAACCGTCTCGTTCATGATGTTTTCTTCTCGTTCCGGCGCGTATGCGACGGCCGTCGCGAGTGACGTTCGCGGAGCACGAGTTTCGAATGAAGCGCTTTGGTGCGCGCGCTCGATACGTTTCAGGGCGGCGGCGACTAGCGGATTCATTGCCGACGCTTCGGTTGGCGGTAAAAGTTCGAGTTGCGGCGGGTTATTGGCGACTTCCGCGCGTTGTCGCGCTACTTCGGCGGCTTCGTGAGCGGCCTCGCGGGCGCGGCGTTCCTGCACTTCACGCACTCTTTCGCTCAACTCCTTGCGCCACTCGGGCATGGAATTGCGCGAAATACCGGGAAATTCTATGAGCGTAGATCTTCGTTCGGGGGTTGCAGTTGGAGAGTCGCCAGTTGCTTTCATTTTTCGGTTAGGTAGATAAACCGACAGGACTCAGGCCACCACGTCGGCCCGCTTCGCTTAAGCGCGAACGCGACGCATCCTATCAGGAATAACTTTAACTGGTCAACGAGAAAATAAAGCAGGCGTTAGGTTTGTAGGTTTGGGGTCTTTAGCCACAAAGAGGCACAAGAAGCACAAAAGGCACAAGAGGTATCAAAGGAGGTAGCGGGTCGCTTTTCTCTTTTATGCTCTTGCGCCTCTTTGTGGCTTAAAGAGGTGTGCGGCCGGCGAAGCCTGCGTCGACGTCGTGCCACCACTCGAGTTCGTCGCCTTCGCCTAGTTGCCAACAGAGCAGGACCACCCGGCCATCGCGAAGTGAGGGAAAGTCGACCAGGCCGCGCTCGAAATCCTTCAGTTGAACGCCGAGCATCTCCAATTCCGCGATTCGGCCCGTTAACTCGGTCAAAGCAGTCGCGTAGACCACACCGGCAGAAATCCCGCCGCCGCCCTTTTCAGCAGCCTCCGACGCTCTTTTCGCCTCGTCGCGGTAGCGCGAGACGTTTCGATGCGCCTGCTGAATTTTTCTGACAATGGTCCTGACGCTCGGAAGAAGAGCGTTCGCTTCCTGAATGGTGAACAGTTTCATTGGTTGAGACGCTAGTGTTCGTCAGTGATTCTGATGAACTCGGTGGCCGCGTGAAACTCAGCGGCTTCCTCCTCGTCGATCTCCGTCTCTAATACCACTCGCATCGCCGTTTGAAAAGCGTCGGGCTGCGTCTTCGACATTTCCATCTGGTCCTGTAGATAGTGTGATGGAATGTGATCGTGCAAATCGCGCTCGTCATAACGCGGCTGGTGCGAGATTTCCTTGCGCACCTTGTCCGCGATCTCTCCGAGATCGATGAAGTAGTCAGAGACGTCGATAAGCTTAGGCGCGGTGTTCGATCTAAACCCGGCAATCTCCACGCGACAACCTTTGTACGCGACCGCATTCACGGCATAGACGAAATCTTCATCGCCCGACACGAGCACCGCGGTGTCGTATTTACCCGCGAGCGAAAGCATGTCGACTGCGATCTCGACGTCGAGATTTGCTTTGCGCGTACCGTCGTAAAAGGTCTTCAGTTCCTTTTGAATTACGCGGAAACCATTGCGTCGCATCCAGAGCAGGAAGCCTTGTTGACGCTCGGCGCCGATATCTACGCCGGTGTAGAAAAAAGCTCGCAACAACCGGCCGTCGCCCAGCAACACCCGCAACAGCTTGTTGTAATCGATATCGATGTTGTGGAACCGCGCTGCATGGAAAAGATTGTTGCCATCAATAAAAACTGCGACTCTTCCCCGATGTCCTAACTGCCACGAAACATTATTAGTAGGATCGAAATTGTTGTTGTTCATAAACCCGACTCCGCAAATACCCCTTGGTAGATTTAGAATGCTTTGTCATTGTTCACCGGTCAAGTAACGCGGTCCATCGAGCTCAGACCACCGCTAACACCTGGTCCGAGACGGCATCGATATAGACCGTCTTCATTGGTCCATTACTCACTTCTACTTCCCAGGCGAGATACAACTGCAAACCACCACCCTGATCCGTCGCCGGACGCGCATACACGACCATTTCGCGCGCCGTTAAAACCGCATTCGCAGGAATCGTAAATGTCTGTTGCCGTCCACTACCATCAGTAGTAACAACCGGCTGTCTCCTGACGTGGTCCACCGCCTCGTCCGAATTGATTTTGGGAGTTAGGCCAGCGATCGACGCCTGTAATCGATCTGCATTTGGAATGCAGTTGCTTGAAAGCGAAACCACCTGCCTGTCGGTGCGAAACCGAATAAGCAACTTGCCAAATTCGCCGCGCAGCGGATAACGAAACGGCCGCTGTTCGTAACGAGCAAGTTTGATTCCCGACGGCTCGTCGGTTCGTTCGACCAGCGAGAGCTGGTTTGGATCGGCCCCGATCAGTTGACGCCACTCGACGATGAATCTGCGTAACGATTCTCTGATTTGTTCTTCAGTTTGCTCCGGTGTATCGCCAACCTTTGGCAGCACGATCGTTCCCGCGTTCGCCGGCAGACTCGCGATAGTGCCGGTCAAAGGGTTCAGATTGGCCCCGGTACTTCCCGTCAGTCCGTAGTGTTGCGACATCTGATTCCACGCGACTGAGGTCTCTTCCAGTCTCGCGCCGGGATCAGCCAGACCGATCGGATACGGCGGCATGTTGGACCGTGGTCCGTCGGCATCGGGTGGTTGCAACGCAGCGCAAGCACCGCTCGCGAACGCTGCAATCATGATGAACAACGTGATGAAATGTCTGCCAGTTGACGTATGCGAAAACATATCTCGCCTCGTATTTTACGGCTCGTCGTATAATCAAAATACTTGGAGGACCTGTTGCCTAAAGATAACGAAAACATTCGTCTGCCATTGATTGGACCAGTGGAACCTTCCGAACCGCAAGGTTTTACACCGGACCAGATGATAACTTGCGATGAATGTTTGCGTGCAAATCCTCCGACGCGTATCAATTGTCTGTACTGTAGCGTACCTTTACCGGCCACTGAATCGTCGGTGCGACTGCGCAAACCGATGCTGCGGCGTCCTGAGAAACATCAACTGGGTTACAACACGATCTACTTACCAGGCGATGATCTCCCGGCGGAAGCAGTGCGTGAAGCGGCCACGCTGCTTAAATTGAAAGAACCGGATCTCGAACGAGTATTGAGTGAAAACGTTCCGTTGCCGCTCGCGCGCACGGCGAGTCGTGAAGAGGCGGAGTTGATTTTTGGTCGTTTGCAGGACCTCGGCTTTCGCGTTGTCACGTTGGTTGATGAAGGCGTAGTGAAACGCGTGAAGTCGATGGCGTTTGCAGAGTCGCACCTCGTGATCAATTCTGGTCATTCGCAGGACGAAGTAGCAGTGCCATGGTCCAACATTCTTTTGTTCGTCCCTGCACGGCTGATCGAAAAGCGCGTGGAACTGAAAGAGGTTAAAAGTCGACGCGGGGAGAACGAGTTACTCGACGCGAGTGAGTTCTTCAGCGATGAAACAGTGATAGATATTTACCTGTCAACACACTCCAAAACGTGGCGCGTCAGCGCGAGTGGTTTCGACTTCTCTTGTCTGCGATCGGAAAAGGCGCTCGTTGCGAATGAGAACCTGACGCGACTACAACGCCGCCTTGTTGCGCAAGCGCCAAACGCGCGCTTCGACGATTCTTACAACCGTCTGCGGCCGCTACTCGATCTCGTTTGGGGACCCGAACAGGAAACGAAGTCGAGCGGCTGGCGCCGTGAGCGTCCGGGGAAACTGAGTCTCGGCATGGCGACTATCAACAGTAACGAAAGCCAGTTCACACGTTATTCGCGCCTGCTTTACTACATGAGAAAGCTTTGATTGAAATTTGTAACTCTTGTAAATCCTGTCGAATAAACAAACATGTCGCAGCGTGACGAACAGAACATGGTCTACGGCGTCAATGCGGTGCTCGAGGCATTGCGCGCGGGCAGGCGGCAGATTGAGACGATCACGATTCTTCAGAGTGCGCGGCCGGATCGTTTGAAAGCGGTGTTGGAACTCGCGCGTGAGAAGGGCGTGCCGGTGCAACGCGTGCCGCGTTTGGATCTCGATCGATCGCTGGGCGAGGCACGGCATCAGGGCGTGGTCGCGCGAATCGCCGCCGCGCATTATGCCGACGCTGATGAACTGTTGGACAAGTTGGCAGCGAAAGTGGGCACACCCGATCCACCGTTAGTTCTCGGCTTGGACGCGATCGAGGATCCGCGCAACATGGGTTCGATGGTGCGTACCGCGGAGTGCGCGGGTGTTCATGGAGTGTTTATTGCTGAACGCCGTGCGGTAGGTTTGACCGGCGCGGTGGCGAAGGTCGCCGCCGGTGCTTTGGAGTACGTGCCGGTCGCGCGTGTGACGAACCTCGTGCGATTGATAGAGCAGTTGAAAGAACGTAACATTTGGGTTGTTGGCGCGGCGGCGGAAGCGAAGCAAACGTACACCGAATGGGACTGGACGTTGCCCGCCGCCATCTTTCTTGGCAACGAAGGACACGGGTTACACCGGCTGGTGCGTGAACATTGCGACACGCTGGTGCGTATTCCGGTGGTCGGTAAGTTGGATTCATTGAACGTTTCGGTAGCAGCCGGCGTGTTGCTGTACGAGGCAAGGCGGCAACGAAATTCAGTTTCGAGAGGCTAAATCGAATGTTCTGTCCTAAATGCGCAACCCAGAATCTTGATGGCGCGAGTTTTTGCCGTGCGTGCGGAGCCAATATCAGTCTCGTGCCGCAGGCGATGACGGGTCAAATTATGCAAACGCCGCCGCCGGCTGAGGAAGAGTTGGAGGAAAGCTGTGGCCGGCGTGGCCGGAGAAGAGAACTGACGCTGGACGTCGCGTTTAAGAACATGTTCATCGGCGTCGCGTTTCTGCTCATTTCGATTGCGCTGTCGCGAACGATTGGCGCTGCATGGTGGTTCTGGATGTTGATACCCGCGTTTTCGCTCATGGGCAAAGGCGTCGCGCAGTACATTCGCCTCCGAGACAAAGAGAAACGCATGTCGATGATGCCTCCGCGAATACATCCGATGATGCCGGGGCAAGAGCCCGTTAGGTTCCAGCGCCGGACTGATGAGTTGATGCCGCCCGTAGCGAGTGTGACTGAGAACACGACCCGCCATCTTGGAGTTGAAGCACCCACCCGTCATTTAGAAACTCAGGAACGAAAATAAGTGCGGGTCTGCGTACCTGTGTGCGTAAAAAGCCTTGCCGAGCTCGAGCGGGAGTGTGAGCGAGCAGGTCAATGGGCGGACGTCGTTGAGTTGCGGCTCGATTGTCTTGAAGATTTGGATTTTGAAATTGAAACGTTCGTAAAGAAGCTTTCCCGCCCGATTATTCTCACGTTTAGGCCGGCAGAGCAGGGCGGTTATCGAGCTTTAGAGCGTTCCGAGCGGGAGGCTTTTTGGGCGCGGGATTTAAAGCCCGATTTTTTATGCGACATAGAAGCGGACCTGGTCCTTACATCTTCGTTTGATTGGCCTCGCGTTATCGTCTCGCATCACGACTTCAACGGCGTTCCTGATGATTTAGAAGAAATCTACGAACGACTCGCGGCCACGCCCGCGCGCATCGTTAAAATTGCCGTGCAGGCGAATCAGATCACGGATTGCATTCGCGTTTTTCATCTGTTAGATCGAGCGATCAGCGAGCAACGTGAGTTGATCGCGATCGCGATGGGGAATGCGGGGATCGCGACGCGTATTCTTGGGCCATCGCGCGGCGCGTATCTGACTTATGGTTCGCTGGAAGATGAGACTGCAACTGCGCCAGGACAGGTCAACGCGCGTGCTTTGCGTTCCGTTTATCGAATCGACGAGATCGATCGCGAGACGATGATCTGTGGTCTGGTCGGAATGCCGGTGATGCACTCCGTTTCGCCGCATATGCACAACGCTGCGTTTGCGTCGGCGGGATTGAATGGGGTTTATCTGCCGTTGGAAGTGCGTGATGTCGAGTCGTTCTTGAAAAGAATGATTCATCCAAAGACACGCGAGTTGGATTGGAACGTGCGTGGGTTGAGTATCACCGCGCCACACAAGTCGAGTGTGATGGGGTTGTTGGATTGGATCGAACCTGACGCGCAGGAGATCGGAGCGGTCAACACCGTCGTCGTTGAGGGCCACGGATTACACGGATACAACACGGATGTGCACGGATTGATTGAGCCTTTGCGAGAGCGGCTTGGATCATTGAAAGCTTTGCGAGTGGCGGTGATTGGCGCAGGTGGCGCAGCGCGCGCGGCGGTTTGGGCGTTGAGAAGGGATGGTGCGGGAGTGACGGTCTTTGCACGTAATCCGATAAAAGGCGGATTGCTTGCTGAGGCGTTTGGTGCCTCGTGTGAAGCGCTGTCGGGGGCTTCGTTTCGTGGATACGACGTGGTGATCAATGCCACGCCGGAGTGTCCCGCTACGTCCGAGCAGCTCGCTGGCGCGGGCGTAGGTTATGACCTCATTTACAATCCCATCGAAACCGGATTTTTGAGGGAAGCTCGCGCGGCCGGTTGCCAAACGCTCGGCGGGTTGGCGATGCTCGTCGCCCAGGCGCGCCTCCAGTTTGAACTTTGGACCGGCCAAATCCCGCCCGCCGACGTCATGCACGACGCGGCCACAGCCGCTCTGAGACGGTGATCGTTCCTTGTTATACTGAATCCGCAGTGGACGATCGCTACAGCAGACAAATCCTATTCAACGGCATTGGAGAAGAGGGACAGCGCAAACTCCTCGCGGCGCGAGTTCTAATTGTCGGCTGCGGCGCCCTCGGTTCCGCGCACGCCGAGGCGTTGGGCCGCGCGGGTGTGAGCCGTATACGCATCGTCGATCGCGATTTTGTCGAACCTTCAAACCTCCAGCGCCAGACGATGTTCACTGAAAGCGATGCTGAGAAACGTTTGCCAAAGGCGATCGCCGCCGCGAACCATCTGCATGAGATCAACTCTGAGATCGAGATCGAGCCGCACGTCACGGACGTCAACTACTCAAACATCGAACAGTTGATCGAAGATTGCGACGTCGTACTCGACGGCACCGACAACTTCAGCACGCGGTATCTCATCAATGATGCTTGCGTGAAGCATGAAACACCCTGGATCTACGGCGCGGCTGTCGGTTCATATGGCGTCACGATGACGATTCGCCCGCACGAAACCGCCTGCTTGCGTTGCGTATTTGAAGAAGCGCCACCGGCAGCGAGTGCGCCAACCTGCGACACGGCCGGCGTGATCATGCCGATCATCAGCATCGTCTCCGCGGTCCAGGTCACCGAAACGATCAAATTGCTCACCGGCAACACAGAAAACCTGAACCGCTCGCTGACGCAGTTTGACGTATGGACTAACGAATGGCGCACGATCAATCTCGGCGGCCCAAATCCGGATTGTCCATCCTGCGGTCTGAGCAAATACGAAACTCTCGAGCCATCCCCGGCCGAGACGGCGGCCGTACTCTGCGGCCGCGACGCCATCCAGATCTCCCCGTCGCAACCAACCAGCATCAACTTCCAATCGCTAGCCGAACGACTCCGTCCGGCCGGCGAAGTGAAGTTCAACGAATACCTGCTGCGCTTCAAAACCGGACCATTCGAACTCACGGTCTTTCAGGATGCGCGCTCGATAGTTCGCGGTACCGATCAAATCGCCACCGCCCGCTCGCTCTACGCTAAGTACATAGGAAACTGACCAAACAAATGATCACCAAACAACGAAGAAGCATCCCCCTCATCTCTATCGCCACCATTACCCTGCTCGTGCTTTCTGTTTTCAGCGGCGTACGCGCCGGGCAGCCGGCTCTTTGGGAAACCAGTGGGCGCGCGGAACTACTCAAGGGCGATGCTCGCGGCGTGTCGATCACCGACACGGGCGTAGTGATGCTCGCGCCGAAGCTCAACGAGATTTACAACACTCAGCAGACCTATGTTTGGGCCAGCGCGATCGATAACCAGGGCAACGTCTATCTCGGCACCGGTCACGACGGCAAGACTTTCAAAATCACTGCAAACGGCACCGGCTCGTTGTTGTTTGACGCCTCCGAACTCGACGTCACCGCGTTGGCGATTGGACGCGACGGCGTTGTTTACGCCGGAACGTCGCCCGACGGCAAGGTCTATCGCATCGGCGCGGACGGAAAAGCAGACGTCTACTTCGATCCCGGCGACAAGTACATCTGGTCTCTCGCCGTGATGTCTGATGGTTCACTCGCGGTCGGCACCGGCGATAACGGCAAACTCTATCGCGTGCGCAGTGCAGGCGCGTCGCCCGAAACATCTCTGCTCGCAAGCACGAACCAAACGCACGTCATCTCACTCGCGGTAACGGCGCAAGGCGATCTGATCGCGGGAACCGACTCGGGCGGTCTGGTGTTGCGCGTTTCCCCCGATGGAAAAATGTTTGCGCTCTTCGACACCCAACTGCGCGAGATTCATGCGCTCGCGCCTGCTGCCGATGGTTCGATTTACGCGCTCGCGTTGAGTGATGCCGCAGCCACCGCGCGTGCGCCGTCAACGCCCGCCGTATCGTCACAACCGGCAGAAGGCGGTACGCCAACGACGTCCGTAACGATCACCGCCATTGACGAATCAGGCGTTCCGATTCAAGGGCAAACCACGCCAACACGCAGCCGCAGTGATGTCTCAACCGCACGCAGCGCCGTGTTTCGCATTCTTCCCGATGGCGCGACCGACGTGGTTTGGAGTTCGCCGACAGTTACCGCTTTCGCAATCGCACCATCATTGCAAACCGGCAGCGTCCTGATCGGCACCGCTGACAAAGGACGCATTTATTCAGTAACGAACGATGGCCGCGACACGTTGCTGCTCCAATCGCCGGAAGGACAGATCTCGTCGTTGTTCGTGAGGAACAACCAGGTCTACGCCGCTTCGAGTAATCAGGGAAAACTCTTCCGCTTCAACAGCGATCTTGTGAGTGAAGGAAGTTACGAATCGCCGGTGCGAGACGCGAAACTAACCGCTGCGTGGGGCAAGATCTGGTGGCGCGGTACAGGTGCGGTTGAGGTGCAAACGCGCACTGGAAACGGTGAGCGGCCGGACGCGACGTGGAGCGACTGGAGCACGCCTTATCGCAATCCGGATGGAAACCAGATTTCGAGTCCGCGTGCGCGCTTCATTCAATGGCGCGCGACCGTGCGTTCCGCGGCCTCTTCAACGCCGGCGTCGATTGAAGATATAAGCGTCGCTTATCTGCCGCGCAACGTTGCGCCGGAAGTGCTCTCGATCAGCGTGTTGCCGATCGGAGTCGGTTTGCAACAGATAGCCCAGGTCGCGGTAGATCCCAACGTCGAATCATCAGGATTGGACCCGTCGGTGTTTGGACCAGTGGCGCCAGTGCCGCCGCGCCGTTTTTATCAACGTGGTGCACGATCGTTTCAGTGGCAGGCAGAAGATCGCAACTCTGACACCCTCGAATACGCGATCTACTATCGCGCGCTCAACGAGCAGACGTTCCGGTTGTTGAAAGACAAGCTTCGCGAGAACTTTTACACGATCGACGGCGCGACACTCGCGGATGGGCGTTACGTGATCAAAGTCATAGCGACAGACGCGCCGGACAATCCGCCGGGCCAGAAGTTGACCGGAGAACGTTTGAGCGAGCCGATCGACATCGACAACACCCCGCCGGTCGTAAAACTCGTGGGCCAACCACAAATAACCCGCGACTCCGTGCGCGTGGTTTTTTCAGTTGACGATGCGACGGGAAAGGTGAAAAAGGCCGATGCGAGCGTCGATGGCGCCGCGTGGGTACCGGTCTTTCCGGACGACGGCATTGCGGACAGCGGTCAAGAGACCTACACCGTTGAGTTCGGCTCACTCGGCCCCGGCGAGCACACGATATCGTTGAGATCCTTCGACAGCAGCGGGAATGTAGGTACTTTCAGTGTCACCGTGAAGCGTTGATGACTTGCACGATACGGTGCGAGATAACTCGAAACCGTGCGAAATTTCGGGCCTGCTGGTAGACTTTCCGCGTAAATACGCATCCATACAGGCGATGCGTTTCTGGCATTTATCTTGCAGCCTCTTGTGACCGGCGCGTCTCTTTCTCCCTCCTATGCGCACAAATTGCATGAGGAGGCTCAGGTGAAAATGATGAGGTTGGTGAGACAAATCGCGGTGTTGCTGATGCTGTCTATGGTTCCGGTGGGCACGTTTGCCCAGCGAAAAGGTCAGGACAAGCGGCCACCTAAACCGCCAGTGAAGGTGATTGAGAACCCGAAAGACAATCGCCCCCCGCCGAACCGGGATCGTCCTAAAAAGGACGATAAGAAAAAACCCAGGAACTAAAGCCCGCACAACTCAGGCGGGCTTTTTTGTGCCTCTTCGTGGCCCTTCTTCTCTCGTTTCTCTCGATACATCACTTCATCAGCGCGAGCCATCTGGTCTTCAATACCCCAGGCGTGTTCGTGATCGATTTCAACCGCGCCAATGCTCAGCCCAATGGCGAACTTGTGACCACTCATTTCATTGTACTCGCTCACATTGTGCCGCAGCCGTTCGATCACTTTCGCTGATCCCGGTTCCTGTATGTTTGGAACGAGCACCGCAAACTCGTCACCGCCGAGCCGGCCGATGATGTCGCAGTCGCGAAACGTATTGCGCAGAATCTGACCTGCCGCGGCAATCGCAGTTGAACCGGCGCGATGGCCCAACGTGTCGTTGATCTCTTTCAGCCCATCCATGTCGGCGTAGATCAGCAGTGACGGATGCATCTCGCGCCGCGCAATCTTTAAATGATGTTCGGCGAGATTGATGAAGCCACGGTAGTTGTAGAGACCGGTTAGCTGATCTGTCAGACTCAAATTTCGCAGCGCTTCCTCGGCGGCTTTCCGTTCCTCGATCGCCTGTTCGAGTTCGCGCACGCGTTGTCTGAGACTCTCTTGCAATTCGAGAATGCGTTGAGCGGCTCGCAGCCGTGCTCGCAGTTCGTGAGCGTCGAGAGGTTTCGTGAGGTAGTCGTCCGCGCCTGCTTCCAGTCCTTCGAGCAGATCTTCGCGGCGGTTCAACGAAGTCAGCAGGATGACGTGGACTGGCGATTCGACTTCGCGTAAGTGGCGGCAGATATCGATACCGTCAACATCCGGCATGACGCGATCGAGAATCGCGAGCGGGGGTGCGTCGCGAGCGCACAACGCCCGCCACGCATCGTTTCCGTTGCGCGTGATTACGACCTCGTGGCCCCACTTCGTGAGATTGTTAGTGAGGATGCGGCACGAGATCGGATCATCCTCAGCGATCAAAATTCTCATGCAGATCTTCTCTGGCGTTCCGCATTCAAAATTTCTTTGACGCGCTCGAATTCGTTTTCCAGACTCTGTAACAACTCTGGTGCAACGGTGCCGTAGTCGTTCTCGAGGTGTTCGAGTTCACCGGCAATCGTGGCCATTTGCAACACGCCAAGATTTCCGCTGCTGCCGCGGAGACTGTGCGCGGAACGTTTGGCGGTGCTGCGGTCTCTGTTGGCGACGGCTTTTCTGATCGTGTCGAACAGACGTGGAACTTCGTTGAGATAGAGATCGATCAGTTCGACTACAAAATCGGGTTCGCCTTCGATTTGGGCGTCGTCGTAGATCGCCAATACTTCGAGATCTACTGCTTGAGTTTCTGTGGCTGTGAGTGACATTTAGTTCTCCTGGTGATGGTTTAGCAACAGGCGGAACGTGTTTTGAAACTGGTCCGTGGTGAACGGCTTCGGCAGGAAGATGGTGACTCCGGCGGCGAAGCTATTGGCCATCAGCTTCAAATCAGTTTCCGAGGTAATCATCATGACCGGGATGCGCATGAGCCGTTTTTCCGAGCGCATGAAACGCATCACTTCGATGCCTTCGAGGTGCGGCATCATCATGTCGAAGATTGCGCCGCGAAAGTTGGAGTCGGACTTCAGCAGTCGATATGCGGCGCCACCATCGTTAACGACCACCGGCTGGTAGCCTTCCAATTGGACAAATCGCGTCACCATGTGACGGATGATGAGATCGTCATCGGCAATCAAAATACGTCGCGTTTGTGTCCGCGCCTCAGTGAGCATGCTTCGTGTTTTCTCCTGGTGTTCGATCGGGACAAAGTTGCGATTTGCGTGGGGCAAATCAAACCGGTATGCGTTATGACGGCAGGGCATAACACCACAATAAATGGCGCGGCGGCCACGATTGGGCACCGCCGACGCAGATAGAGCATGTGACGTGCCAAGACGCCCCGTTATGTGTAAGCTGTGCATTTCGTTTCTAACTGAATATGACAAGCACTAGTGTGGGATCAGGTCCGCGTCCGTCTCGCGGCAAGATCATTCTTGCGTTTGCGGCGGTTTACATAATCTGGGGTTCGACTTATCTCGGAATCCGCTACGCGATCGAAACGTTGCCGGGGTTTCTGATGGCCGGTACGCGCTTCTTCATTGCGGGCGCAATTCTTTTTACGTGGGCAAAGTTGCACGGCGATCGGATTGGATCGCTGGCGCAGTGGCGCCGCGCGTTTGTGATCGGTGCGTTGTTGTTGCTGTGTGGCAATGGTGGTGTGACGTGGGCGGAGAAATACATCGCGTCGGGTTTGGCGGGGTTGCTTGTGGCGACCGAGCCTTTGTGGGTCGTTGTGTTGAATTGGGGCGCCACGCACAAGCGTCCTGACGCGAAGGTGTTATTGGGAGTGATGATTGGGTTGGCAGGCGTCGGGTTGCTGATCGGCAGCGGTGGTTTGAATAACGGGCAGCCTGTTTCGTCGATGGCTTTGGCGGGCGCTGGGGTGGTGCTGTTGGCGGGGTTGGCGTGGGCTGGCGGATCGGTTTACGCGGCTCGACATCCGATAGGCGTATCGACATCGATGGCGGCGGGGATGCAGATGATTGCCGGCGGGAGTTTGCTGTTGTTGCTGGCCCTGGTGACGGGAGATTTCAAACGGCTCAACCTGGAGGCAGCATCGTGGGTTTCGTTGGGCGCGTTTAGTTATCTGCTGGTGTTTGGTTCGTTGGTTGGGTTCACGGCGTATAGCTGGTTGCTGGGCCAGGTGACGACCTCGAGCGCCGCGACTTATGCGTATGTAAATCCGGTTGTGGCAGTGTTTCTGGGTTGGTTGTTTGCGAACGAACCGTTAACCCCGCGGATGCTGTTAGCCGCGGCGGTGATTGTAGGTTCGGTGGTCCTGATCACGACCTACGGCGGCGAACACGGTGCGCCTGAGTCGGTTCACGATTCTGAATGTCCGACGCCTCCGTGCGCTTGAATACTGAAACCCGCATGTTTATGGGCTAGCTGACGAGCATCTCTTGCAGTGTGTTTGCGAGTTGTAGTGCGGGATGAGTGGGCTCGACCGGGTTGCCATCTTCAACGTCCCAGATCGCGGACAGGACTGCTTGAGCGAAGGACCACCGCAGAGCGCGCGAATGATTTAGCGGTAGCTCCGCCGTCAGGATTTCGAGGCGGCGCTCGATGGTAGCGCGATTCGTGAAAAACTCGGGTTGTTCGATCGGATTTCTCAGCAGCGCTCCGACTTCGTATTCCAACTCACCAACAACGCCTTTCGGATCGATCGCTGTCCAGCCACGTTTGCGGTCGAAGAGCACGTTGTAGTGTTGCAGATCGCCGTGAAGCAGCATCGTACTCCGCTGCGACGATGCCAACTGCTCATAAACGTTACGGGCCTCGCGTACCAATCCGTGAGAAATTTGCCGGTCACCACTGCGGACGTAGCGCTCAAATCCCCGGCCCCAGTCGGCTACGGTTGGACATTCTTCAGGCGCGGCGTGATTGGCAAGTTTTTCGATAACCTGCGCCAGAATCTTCGTAGCCTGATCATCCTCCCCTCGCCTAACTAAGTTTACTAACTGCTCACCCGGGTCCAGCCTCTCGATCAACACCGCACCTGTCTCAGCTTCATGAACCCTCACCGCGCCACTTCCGCCGAACGTCTGTAGCACCTTACCTGCATTCGCTTCATCGCTCACCTTCGTCAACTTCAGCACAACGCGCCGTCCATCGCGCATACCGAACCCGAGCAGCGACGTCACCGTTTTTCGGGTCTCGTCAAGCGTTACATTCCACTCCGCGGCCTTTGCTTGCAGCCGATCGACCATCACGGTTTTAAAGTTGTATTTGCGAATCGTTGTGTTTTCATAGTTTGGAGTTCCTGTTAAATTAGACGCTCGCCATGAGAAAAATATTCCAACTCGCACTCGTTGCGTTAGCGCTCGTCTCGCTTTTTATGGCTACTAAATCCACGGCTCAGAACACGGCCCGGTTTGAGATCTCGTTTCCCGCGTCTCTCGACAAAGGACCAATCGACGGCCGCCTGCTTTTGCTGATCTCGACCAGCACCGAAGGCGAGCCGCGTTTCCAGATCAACGAAGACCTCAACACTCAGCAGGTCTTCGGCGTCGATGTCGACGCCTGGAAAGCCGGCGAGACGAAGACGTTGGACCAAAGCGCGTTTGGTTATCCACGACGCAGTCTCGCCGACGTGCCGCCCGGCGAGTACACCGTGCAGGCGTTGCTCCATCGTTACGAAACTTTCAAACGCGCTGACGGTCACACAATCAAACTCCCGATGGACCGCGGCGAAGGACAACAGTGGAACAGTGCGCCAGGGAATCTCTACAGCACGCCGAAACGTATGCGGATCGACGGCAACACGCCGATATCGATCGCGCTCGACAAAGTGATCCCGCCGATCGAACCGCCGAAAGACACGAAGTACATCAAGCACATCAAGATTCAAAGCGAACGTCTCACGAAGTTTTGGGGACGCCCGATGTACCTTGGCGCGCACGTCCTGTTGCCCGAAGGTTTCGATTCACATCCCGAAGCGCGCTACCCGCTCGTTATCAACCACGGACATTTTCCGGCGGACTTCGGCAACTTTCGCGAACAGCCGCCCGATCCGAATCTCAAACCAGAGTACAGCGAGCGTTTCAAACTCGCCGGCTACAACCGTATCGTTCAGGAGCAGGCGTATCAGTTTTACAAAGACTGGACCGGTCCAAACTTTCCGCGCTTTATCATCATTGAAATCCAACACGCAAACCCGTATTACGACGACTCCTACGCGGTCAATTCCGCTAATCTTGGTCCATACGGCGACGCGATCACTTACGAGTTGATCCCGGAGATCGAGAAACGTTTTCGCGGCATCGGCAAAGGCTGGGCGCGTTTTCTCTACGGCGGTTCGACCGGCGGCTGGGAAGCGATGGCCGTGCAGGTGTTCTATCCAGACGAGTACAACGGCGCCTGGGCTGCGTGTCCCGATCCGATCGACTTCCGCGCGTACACCGTCGTGAACATCTACGAACACGAGAACGCTTATTACGCCGATTCAAAGTGGAAGCGAATGCCGCGACCCGGCAAACGAAACTATCTCGGCGAGCTTTCGGCCACCGTCGAAGACATGAACCACATGGAACTCGCGCTCGGAACAAACAGCCGTTCAGGTGGACAGTGGGACATCTGGCAAGCCGTGTATTCACCGGCCGGCAGTGATGGTTATCCGAAACCGATCTGGGACAAGTTGACCGGCAAGATCGATCGTTCGGTGGCGAATTACTGGCGCGAGAATTACGATCTCAGCTACATCCTCAAACGCGATTGGGCCAAGCTTGGACCAAAGTTGGCGGGCAAGATCAACATCTACGTCGGCGAGGCTGATAACTACTTCCTAAACAACGCTGTCTATCTTGTCGATGATTTTGCGAAGACGACGAAGAACCCGGCGTTCGGCGGCGAGATCGATTACGAACCGCGCGCGGAGCATTGTTGGAACGGCGATCATACGCGTCCGAACGCGATTTCGCGATTGCGTTATCATCAGTTCTTTGCGCCGAAGATCGTCGAGCGCATCACGAAGAGCGCGCCGCCGGGTGCTGATTTAAAGAGCTGGCGCTACTGACCACAGATTACGCAGATTTTAGCCCTTTCATTATCGCGGTGTGCGTTTCGAGGATGTGGTTTGCCTGTTCCGCGTTTGGCGTGAGCGACCAGTCGCCGTGGTCCCAGGTGCCGCCGAGAATAATGCCGTCGCGGCGCGGGAACATGTAGCCGCTGCTGAGATAGCAGTAATCGATCTCGGGTTGCGGCAGCAGCACTTCGAGTTGACCACGCACCGGAATCAGTTCCTCGTCGTCGAACAACTCGCGCGATCCGAGTCCGGTGCAGTTGAAAACAACCGGCTCCCGCAACCGTGCGATCTCGCGTCGATTGCGAAACTCCTTCACCACAACTCTGCCGCCCGCGATGTAGAAGTCGCGCAACAACGCGCTGAGATAGATCGACGGCTCGATCAACATCGTCGAATACTGCCGCACGACAGGGAAGCCGAAGTAGCGTTGCGGGTCGCGATGAATCTGCCGCGCGGGATAAAGCGCATCACCGCCGGCAAGCTCGTGATCGAGCGACATTTCGCTGCGCAGGAGTTCAAACATTTCGGTCCAGCGCACACCGTATTCTGGTCCAACCAGGAGTTGAAACGCACGATTCGAGATCTGACACGCGCGGCGAAACTGATCGTCGAACTTCGCGTCCACTTGATCGTCTTCGTAAACGGAAGTCGGTCCCCACGAAGCACCGGCGATGTTTGACGTTGTATCCGGCGGGAGAGCCTTCGCGTAGATCGTTACCGTGCCGGGACCGTTCTGAAAACGACGTTGCAGCAGGCGCGCGGTCGAGAGGCCGCTGACGCCGCAACCAAGAACGGCGAAGCGCCGGGCGCGAGACGTGTTAACAAAATCTCGTGCGAGATCGACAGCAAGCGACGCCGTGCCCCACGAGAGTGTGACGCCGCCACCGCCGTGTCCGTAGTTATGGACCAGCAATTTGTTGCCGAAGCGCTCGGCATCTACGACGAAGCCGCTCGGCCGGTACGGCCGCAAGCCAACCACTTCCCGAATCACTCGATCACGCGAGACTTTCACGGGCGCGAAACGGCGTGGCTCGTCAAACGCGCGTGTCAGTCGCGTCGTGCTCAGCAGCGTGGCCATCGCAGCCGCGCCACTCAAGAAGTCGCGTCGCTTAATCTGTGTACTCACGGAGCGAACTTTAGCGTAATCTGTGGCGCATGTCTCGTTTTCCTGAATGGCTGGTACCGATGGCGGCGACGCTCACGCAGGAACGTTTCACCGGACCGGAGTGGCTGTTTGAGCGTAAGTTTGACGGCATCCGTTTGCTGGCTTTCAAAAAGGGCGCGGACGTGCAGTTGTTTTCACGTAATCACCTGCCGCAAAACAACGCCGCCGTTAGCGAAGCTATTCAAAACTTGCCGCACGACGAACTGATTCTCGACGGCGAGATCACGTGGCCCGGCGGCCGGACCAGTTATGACGTCTTCGACATCATGTGGCTGGACGGTCGCGACTTGCGCAAGTTGCCATTGGAAGAGCGCTTGGCGATATTGAAACAGTTGCCGCTGACTGGACCACTCCATCGCGTCGAACCGGTTACCGACGAATCGCCGTGGGAACGTGCCGCACGAGAAGGCTGGGAAGGCGTGATCGCCAAGCGTCGCGATTCCGAGTACGAACATCGCCGCTCGCGAAACTGGCTGAAGATGAAGTGTGAACTCTCGCAGAACTTCATCGTCGGCGGGTTTACCGATCCGCAAGGCAAACGCGTCGGTCTCGGCGCGTTGCTCGTCGGTCACTACGAAGGTGACGAATTCGTGTTTGCGGGAAAGATCGGCACCGGTTTCGACACGCAACTGCTACTCGATCTACGCGCGCGGTTGGACCAACTCGAAATCCCGAAAGCGCCGTTTACAAAAGCCGTCGGTTTGCCGCGCGTGCGCGCGCATTGGGTGCGTCCCGAGATCGTCGTGAACATTGGTTTTATAGAATGGACCGTGCACGGCAAGCTGCGTCATCCACGTTTGTTGAATGTAGTCGAGCCACAGATAACACGGACTTCGGATGCTAATCACACATCCTGAAAAAGTGCTTTTTCCCGGCGAAGGGATCACGAAAGGCGAACTCGCCGCGTATTACGAAGCGATCGCGCCGGTGATGTTGCCGCACCTGCGGCGTAGGCCGATCACGATGGAACGTTATCATCGCGGCATCGACGCGCCCGGTTTCTTTCAGAAGGACGTGTCGAAGGGTTTTCCGGAGTGGCTTAAACGCGTTGAGGTTCCGAAACACGGCGGCACGGTTCATCATCCGATCGCCAACGACACGCGTTCGCTGCTCTGGCTCGCGAATCAGAACAGCATCACGATTCACGTTTGGCCCTCACGCACGCCGAATCTCTATAACCCGGACATTTGTGTTTTCGATCTCGACCCTGCCGGGGATGACGAACCCGATCTCTTGCGCGCCGCAGCGCTTAACGTTCGTGATCTATTAGCTGAATTGGGTTTGCTGAGCTGGATCAAGACGACCGGTTCGAAAGGCTTTCACATTGCAGTGCCGCTGGATGGCAAGTCTGACTTCGGTGTTGTGGCGCGTTTTGCGCATCGAGTGGGTCAGATTCTGGTCCAGCGCGATCCGGAACACCTGACGCAGGAGTTCGCGAAAGTCGATCGCGGTGGACGCATTCTCGTTGACACTGGCCGCAACGGTTACAGCGCGACGTTTGCCGCGACTTACACGGTGCGTGCAAGAACCGGCGCGCCGGTTTCTGCTCCGTGTACGTGGGAAGAGATCGAACGTGGTGAAGTGCATCCGAAGAGTTTCACGTTGCGAACGATGGCCCAACGAATCGAGAGCGTCGGCGATCTCTGGGCCGACATGCTGCGAAAGAAACGCTCGTTAACAAAAGCCATCCACAGCTTAAACGGATGAATCTGCGTAATCTGTGGATGGTTCTACTTTTCGATCCAAATGCCCACGACCCCACACACGTACACTCTCGACCAGGGGCAACACGGAACGGCCATAATCCGTCAACGAGTACTCAACCGGCGCCGGCACAGCACCCTTCGGTTCGCGATGCACAATCCCGTCGTTCACGAGTTCGCGAAGCTGTTGCGTCAGAACTTTCTGCGAAATACTCGGCATCTCCCGGCGCAGCGCAGCGAAGTGTTTGGGTGATTCCGCGAGCCAGTAAAGAATGATCAGCTTCCACTTGCCGCCGATCGCCGCGAGCGCCGCCGTGAGTGGACAACCGCCGACCGGATTGGGCCGCGTGCGTTTTGCATCGTTACCTGAAGGTGCGTTCTTGATGGCGCTCATAAGTCAGATTACAGTCAAAACTAAAACGTCTGGAGGTTACGGATGATAGTAGAAGTGCGAAGCTACCGGATCAAGCCCGGACACCGCGACGAGTTCATCAAATTGTTTGAGAGCCGCGCGATCCCGGGGCAGCGCCAGTATGGAATGAAAGTGGTTGGTCCAATGCTCGACGTGGAGAATCCGAACAAGTTTGTGTTTCTCCGCAGTTTTCCTTCGCTTGAAGAACGCGATCGCATGAAGGACGCGTTTTACGGCGGCGAACTCTGGAAGAACGAGCTTGAACGTCTCGCGATGCCCTTGCTGGAGAGTTACGACGTAATACTTTGCGAGACTTCGCCCGGCTGCGTATTTGATTGGAAAGACGACTAATGTAACCTATGCAATTATGATCGCCTTCATAGCACTACTTTGGATTGTTTCCGTGCCGGTGCAAACGAACGACCGCATCCAGCAGACGTGGAAAGGCCCGGACACCTCGGCCGCCCGCGAATTATTCAAAGAAGACACGTCCAAAGCAGCCAATACCGCCGTCGTGAAGTTCACGCCCGCCGGCGATTCGGGAGTGATCAAAGCGCTTGCGGATGCGCTCGGAAGCACACCCGAGGAAAAGGCCGCACTTGTCGAAGCGTTCACGCAATTCAAACAGGGCTACGAGGCGGAAGCCGCGAAGGCAGGCAAGGCAAACAACCTCGCAGTGACTATGACCTTCTTCATCGTTTCGAACGTTGTCGCTTATCAACAGACCGACATGCCATCGGACGCCGATACGATCGCGATGTCGCAGTCGATGGAGCAGAGGATGTCGCGAGTGCCGGCGTTCGCCGCGATGTCTAATGCGGACAAACAGCGGATGCACGACTGGCTCGTCTGCATGGCTGGATTTGCGTTGACGAACTACATGAGTGCGAAACAGAACAACGACGCGCAGGGGCTCGCGACGATCAAGCAATTCGCGGATTACTCGATGCGCCTCGCGTTGGGAATTGAAGCGTCTAAACTAACGTTGGCTGGTCCACGAATCACGATGCAAGCCGATACTGCGAGCGGCGCGAGCGGCGCGAGTGGCGCAGGCGCGGTCAACAATAAGTTGATCGGCTCCTGGACCACGGCCGCGACCGCACAGTACGGTGGCGTTATGCGGCTGCGTTATATCTTTAACGCCGATGGGAGCTACAGCTTCAAGGCAGAACGAAGCTCAACCTCGCAGCGCTGGTGGACCACGGAAGAAAGCGGAACTTTTACGGTGAATGGAGACTCACTAACCATCACGCCGAAAGTGAGCAAAGCGACTTTGAGGAATCTCAACGGCGTGGTGCAGGAGACCCGCGCGAACGAGCTGGAGAAAGTCACTTACAAATGGACCACGCACTTTTTCGAAGGCATCGGTGAAACGAATCTCGTGCTCGAACCGCCGCAACCGACGAATCGCGACGGAGTTCTCGGCAGCAACAGCCGCTTTCCGAAGGCTTATCTCTACACGCAGGGCGACAAACTGGAGTGGCGCTTTTAGCCACAAAAAAGCACAAGAAGCTTCTTGTGCTTCTTTGTGGCTTATCGCTGCGAAGTTGTCGCCCCCATGATGGGCAGCGAGATGTGCGACGCCTGCCGGCCCGTGCGATAAATCTTCTGCGTTGCTTTCTGGAAATCGGAATCCTTCGCGTTGAAAATGTTCGGCACGAAGCGTTGTGGGTTGCGATCGATCACGGGAAACCACGTGCTCTGCACTTGCACCATGATGCGATGGCCTTTTAAGAACACGTGATCGTTGGCCGGAAATCCGATCTCGTAGGGAACAACAGCGCCGGCCGCGATCGCTTCCGGTTTTTCAAAACTGTTTCGATACCTGCCGCGCAATACGTCACCCGCAATCATCAATTGAAACCCGCCCATCTTCGGGTCGCTTACGTACTTCTCCGGATACACGTCGATCACTTTAACGATCCAGTCTGAGTCCGTGCCGGTCGTGGAAGCGAAGAGCTTCGCGATGATCTTGCCGGAGACAACAACGTCCGCGTCGAGCGGTTCGGTGGACCACGTCAGCACGTCGGGACGATGATCGACGAAGCGTTGATCTTCGACGAGCCACGTCGTCCAGCCGGAGCGCAACTCAATCGGCCGCTGGCGATACGGAACCGGGTTCGCCGGATCGGAAATGTAACTGTCAAACGCATTCTCACCAGCCGGTGGCGGTGTAAACGAGAGTTTTCCATCCGCGTGGAAATAGAGTGGCCGCGCAGTGGTCGACTTAGGCGGCCACGTGTCGTGCTTTTCCCACTGATTTGCGCCGGTGCGGAACGTCAGTGCTTCAGGAAAGTCAGGCGTGCCTTTGCCTTTTAAGTGATAAGCGAGAAAACGAACCAGCACGTTCTTGCGATAGTACTCCGATGTCTTGCTGCCGAAGTCGATGTTGCCGAGTTTCTGACCGTCGCTACGCGACCAGCCGCCGTGATTCCATGGACCAACGACGAGAAAGTTTTGATTTTTCGAGTCGTGCTTTTCGAGCAGCTCGTAAATCTTAATCGGACCGTAGAAGTCTTCCTGATCCCACCAGCCGGCAACGTTCAGGATCGGCACGGTGACGCGATTCAGCCACGGCGCGAAGCCCTGGCGTTTCCAGAACGCGTCGTAGTCCGGATGATTCACGAAGTCGTCCCAGGTCGGCAGTTTTGTTTTAAGTACTTTCGAGTTGACGTTTGCCAGCGAGCCTAAACGGAGATACCAATCGTACGTGTCGAAGATATCGATCACTGTGGCTGGGTCCGTGATCTCCTTCGACGATTCCATCATGTAGGCATACTCGAAACCGTAGCTCAAGCGAAACGCGCCGTTGTGATGAAAGTCGTCGCCGATCCACATGTCGGCTGGTGAAGCCTGTTCGACCGCGGCTTTTAACGCCGGATGCGGATCGAGCGTCCCCATCACCGTGAGCCACGCGCCGTAACTCGTTCCGGCCATGCCCGCGCGGCCGTTGTTGTTTGGCACGTTCTTCAGCAACCAGTCGATCGTGTCGTACGCGTCGGTGCTTTCGTCGATCGCTTTCGCATCTTTCGATTCGCGAGGCTGACGCAGCATGACAAACTGGCCTTCAGACTTGAAGCGCCCGCGAATGTCTTGCACGACGATGATGAATTCTTCGGAAGTCAGTTCGGTCATCGAGTTTGCAATGCGCGACGAATCGAGCCGACCGGTGCCGTAAGGAGTTCTGAGCACCAGAAAGGGAAGCGCCTCGTTGCGAACTCTGGGCGAATAAACCTGTGTGTAGAGCTTCACGCCATCGCGCATCGGAACCATCGCTTCCGTTGCGTCAAAGATCGGATCGGATTCCTGCGCCTGAACCGCAACCGCGGGAACCAGAACTATGACCCACACAACGAGCAGTCTTACAAGTCGACTCATCCCTCATCCTCCCTTGTGCTTCTTGTGCCTCTTTGTGGCATAAATCATTTTGAACTCGACACGCGATTGATCGGCGCCG
>DATEHX010000363.1:0-24655 GCA_035279345.1 Pyrinomonadaceae bacterium
CTGGTGGTATTGTTGCTCACGCAACAGGATCGGTGTATCTGCCATTGTGCGACTCTTTATTAGAAGGCCGGGGCGGGATGCTACCTGGAGAACAGAAGGTGGAACGCCTCGTCGTGCAATCGCAAGTTCTGAAACTAAAGAGGTAACTAAATCGGTTGGGGCTATTTGCCGAGGTGGATTAAGCCTCCGTAAGCCAGAACGAACTTTAACATAGCCAACAATGACCTTCAAGTGTTTTTCTTTGTTGGCACATTTCACGATTTAGGACCATCTATTACGGTCTTAAAGCACCCGCAAATACTTGTCTCCGTTGATTTAGAAGGGCGTCTGTGGTATTCTCCCGGCGTTTCCGGCGGCTGCTCGCGTAAAGTGAGCAGCCTTTTGAGATTAAGCCCCATGAGTAGCAGTCTCGCAAAAGGCGTGCGACGGCCAGCATCGCGCTCGAAGACGAAGCGAGCGCCAGCTAAGACCGCGAAGCGCGTGGCAAAAGCGACGACGGCGAGGCCGAAAGCAAAAAGAGCAAGCGCAGCGAAGTCACCCTCCCGCCCGCTCGCTAAGAAGCCATCAAAAGCCGCAGCCAGAAAAGCCGCTAAGCCAAAGTCAACCACTAAGGCCCGCAAGGCCGCTCCAAAATCGGTGGTTCGTAAGACTGCGCCCGCAAAGAAAGTCGCTGTTCCGTCGAGAGTCAAAACGACTCATAAGCTCGCGGCGGTTCGCGCCGTCCGACCCACTCCGGCGCCGCCACCTGCACCACGCCAACCGACAGTAGATGAATCAGCAGCGTTGGCAGCGTTTGAACGCGCGCACAAAGAATTTGTGCGTGGTCGATTTGCGGAAGCGCGGAATCAGTTTCGCGTACTCGTCGATAAGTATTCACAAGTTTCGGAAGTCGCGGCTCGCGCACGTACGTATCTCGCAATCGCTGAGTCGCGTCTGCGCACTGAAAGCATGTTGCCGCGTGATGCTGACTCGCTTTACGACCGTGGCGTGATTGAACTGAACCGCGGTGAGTATGTGGCAGCCCAGGAAATGTTTGAACGCGCTCTCAAACGCGAACCCGAAGCGGCGCACATCCATTACGGTCTCGCGGCTACTCGCGCCCGGCTCGGTTCGATCGACCTCGCGCTGGAATCATTGCAACGCGCGCTCGACCTGCAACCAAATCTTCGTGTGCGTGCACAACACGATCACGATTTGAACCCCCTGCGTAATGACCCCGACTTCGATCGGCTAATCTTCAGTAATCCTTCCTAACTCTTCCTGAGTTATTATTTGCAGGACAGAATGACAACTGGTGGACAAAATCTCGTCGCCATTGGCGGCGGCACTGGTCTCTCGACGCTGCTTGCTGGTTTGAAGAAGCGAGTCGGGAAAGGTGAAGGAACCTGGATCGATAACCTGTCTGCGATCGTGACCGTGTCCGACGACGGTGGCAGTTCCGGCCGTTTGCGAGATGAGTTGCAGATGTTGCCACCGGGCGACATTCGCAACTGCATGATCGCGCTCTCGGAAGATTCGAGTCTGCTTTCGAAACTCTTCCGCCATCGCTTCCGAGGTGACGGAGAACTCGGCGGTCACAGTTTCGGCAATCTCTTCCTCGCGGCGATGACTGAGGTCACCGGTGATTTCACGGAAGCGATCAGACTCTCTTCCGAAATTCTCGCCAGCAAAGGTCATATCTTCCCGGCGACGATCAGCGACGTCAGGCTCGTAGCGGAACTGGAAGATGGTTCCGTGGTCAGTGGTGAGACGCAGATCTCAAAATCGTCGCAGGCTATTCGCCACTTGCGGCTCGAACCGGAAAGATGCTTGCCGTTGCCGGAGGTGCTGAAAGCGATTCGCAGTGCCGACATCATCACCGTTGGTCCGGGATCGCTCTACACGAGCATTCTGCCGAATCTTCTCGTCGCGCAAGTCGCACGCGTCATCGGTCAGACTCAAGCAACGAAGATCTTCGTGAACAACCTGATGACGCAGCCCGGCGAGACTGACGGCTACACCGCGCGCGCGCATCTGGAGACAATCCGCAAGTACGCTCCTGAAATTCACTTCGATTTCGTCATTGTTAATAACCGTGGGATCAGCCCCGAGCAGGCGGAGCTTTATGCCGCGGAGGGTGCTTATCAGATCGGGATTGACGATCCGATTGAAGACGTTCTCGATCAAACCACGGAGATCGTGCGGGCGGATCTGCTTTACGACGGTGAAAAGGTCAGGCACAACTCGGAGCGTTTGGCTGAAGTCGTGCTCGCCTGCCGCGAACGCGTGCTCTCCGAGGTGACAGTAAGCTGGTTATGAGCCACAAAGAAGCACAAAAGCCACTGAACGTGCTCGTCATGGCCGCGGGCTTGGGCACGCGGATGAAATCGAACCGTGCGAAAGTGCTGCACGAACTCGGCGGCCGCCCGTTGATCGCCCATGTGGTGCGCACGGCGCAGACGCTCGATCCGGGGACGATTCTCGTGATCGTGGGTCACCAGGCGGAAGAAGTTGAACAGGCAGTGCTGTCTGAAGTCGGCGAACTAGCTTCATTCGCAATTCAGGTGCAGCAGCGTGGCACAGGCGACGCGGTTGAGTCAGCGCGGCGACAGCTTGAAGACTCCGGTTCGCTGGTGTTGCTGCTGTCGGGCGACGTGCCGTTGATTCGCGCTGAAACGTTGCGGAAGTTGATCGAACAACATCGCGCGACAGACGCTGCTTGCACGATCCTCGCCGTTCGACTCGAAAACCCGACCGGCTACGGCCGCATCATTCGCGACGAGGATGGCCGGTTTGAAAAGATCGTCGAACAAAAGGACGCTTCTGAAGAAGAACGGAAAGTGCGCGAAATAAACTCCGGCATTTATTGTTTCGAGTCCAAAGATTTGTTCGAAGCTTTGAAACGAATCGAACCGAAAAACCAGCAGGGCGAGTACTACCTGACCGACGTTGCCGAGATCCTGAATTCCGGCGGCCGCAAGGTGGAAGTGTTTATTCATACTGATCCGCGTGAAGTTTCGGGAATCAACACACGCGCCGAACTCGCGGAGTTTGAGAATCTGCTGCGCCGCAACGCGGTTCGCCGCCTGATGCTCGAAGCCGGTGTGACGTTTATCGATCCGTCGCACGCGTACATCAGTCCTGAAGCGGAGATCGGACGCGACACGGTGATCTATCCGAACGTCGCGATTGAGGGAAACACGGTGATTGGCGAGAATTGTGTGATCCGTTCCGGCGCACGCATCTCCAATTCGAAACTCGGCGACAACGTCACTATCAAAGATCACTCGCTCATCGTCGACTCCGAGATCGCGTCAAACTGTTCTGTCGGCCCGTTTGCGCATCTGCGCATGAACGCCACGCTTGAAGAGAAGGCCACAGTCGGAAATTTCGTTGAGGTGAAGAAGTCGCGCTTGAAACGCGGCACCAAGGCGATGCATCTGACGTATCTCGGCGACGCTACGATTGGCGAGCGTACAAACATCGGCGCCGGCACCGTCACGTGCAACTACGACGGAAAGCACAAGCACGAAACCATCATCGAAGATGATGTTAAGATCGGTTCGGACACGATGCTGGTGGCGCCGGTGCGTGTCGGCTCGCGATCGGTGACAGGCGCCGGATCGGTTGTGACGAAAGATGTGCCGCCGGATTCGCTCGTCGCGGGCGTGCCGGCGAAAGTGAAAAAGAAACTGAAGTAAACCAGGAGCTGGAACCAGGCATGTGTGGAATTGTTGGTTACGTAGGCAATAAACAGGTCGTGCCGCTAATTATCGACGGGCTGCGGAAGCTCGAGTATCGCGGTTACGACTCGGCGGGCATCGCGGTCGTCAATGAAGGACACGACCTCGAGATTCGCCGCGCCGAAGGAAAACTGCGCAATCTCGAAGAGACGATTCGTCTGAGTCCGCTTGACGGCACTTATGGAATCGGCCACACGCGTTGGGCCACGCACGGGCGTCCCACCGAAGAGAACGCACATCCGCACCGCGACTGCACCGGCCGCGTCGTCGTAGTCCACAACGGCATCATCGAAAACTACCTGCAGCTCAAAGACCGGCTGCGCAAATCCGATCACCGGTTCGTTACTGAAACTGACACCGAGATCATCGCGCACCTCATCGAAGAACACCTGAAAGAACATCAGAGTTTCGAACAGGCAGTACGCTCCGCGGTTTCAGAACTGCGCGGCATCTTTGCGTTGTCGATTATTCACGCCGACGAACCCGACACGATCATTGCCGTGCGCCAGGGACCGCCGGTGGTTATCGGCCTTGGCGATCGTGAATTTTTCGTCGCCTCCGACATTCCGCCGATTCTGCATCACACACGCGACGTCTTCTTTCTCGGCGACGGCGAGATCGCCGTGATCACGAAAGACGCGGTACGCGTGATCGATTTCGAAGGCAGCTCGGTCCAGCCCGCGATTCAACGCATCACGTGGGATCCGATCATGGCTGAGAAGGGTGGCTTCAAGCACTTCATGCTCAAGGAGATTTACGAGCAGCCACGATCGGTTCGCGACACGGTGCAGGGGCGCATTTCGCTGGACAGTGGGCAGGTGTTTCTCGACGAGATGAGCAACATCACCGAGGCCGACTTCAAACGTTTCTCGTCGATCAAGATCGCGGCGTGTGGCACGTCGTGGCACGCGGGACTCGCGGGCAAGTACATGATCGAGCAACTCGCGCGCGTGCCGGTGGACGTCGATTACGCGTCGGAGTTTCGTTATCGCGATCCGGTGATGGACGAAAACTCGTTGCTGCTCGTGATCTCGCAGTCAGGTGAAACAGCCGACACGATCGCGGCGCTGCGTGAAGCGAAGGAACTTGGCTCGAAAGTTTTGGCGATCTGCAACGTGCAGGGTTCGATGATCGTGCGCGAAGCTGACGGCACGATACTCACGCACGCTGGTCCGGAGATCGGTGTGGCTTCGACTAAGGCTTTCACGGGCCAGATGGTCGCGCTTTATCTGTTGGGGTTGTACCTCGGGCAGGTTCGCGGCACGTTGTCCAAAGAAGAGGCGAAGTTTCACGCGCAGGAGTTGGCGGAGTTGCCGGTGAAACTCGAGCACCTGCTGAACAACTCCGACAGCATTGAAGAACTCTCGAAAGAGTTTTTCCGCGCCACGGATTTTCTATATTTGGGCCGCGGCATTAATTTCCCGGTCGCGCTCGAGGGCGCGTTGAAGTTGAAAGAGATTTCCTACATCCACGCCGAGGGTTATCCGGCCGGCGAGATGAAGCATGGGCCAAACGCGCTGATCGATGAACGCCTGCCCGTGCTCTTCATCAACACGCGTGAAGAAGGCAATCGCGCTTCGGAGTTGCGTTATGAAAAGACGCACTCAAACATCGTCGAAGTGAAGGCGCGTGAAGGTATCGTGATTTCCGTTTTGACCGAAGGCGACACGATGTCGTCGGTAGTTTCCGATTACGTGATTGAGATCCCTACGTCGAGCGACTTGTTGTCGCCGATACTCTCGGTTATTCCGCTTCAACTCCTTTCCTACCACATCGCGGTCCGTCGCGGCTGCGACGTGGACCAACCGCGTAATTTGGCTAAGTCCGTGACGGTGGAATAGCGCCGTCTGCATCCGATGCTGATCAGACTGTTTGGATTGTTCGGACTGCTCCTGGCGGCAGGTTATTTGATAGAGGGTTTGGCTTACCTGATCCGGATCTTTCGTGCGCTTCCCTACCTTCACGACGTCAGACCACTGGCCTATCTCTTCGTGACCATGTCGCTGGACTTCTTCATCGCGCTCGCACTGATAATCGCTGGAGTCGGTCTCCTATTCGCGCAACGTTGGGCCAGAAAGATGTGGCTGATAACCATGTCGATTCTGACCCTCCTGCACTTCTTCCTGATCATACTCCGTCACCTCGGCAACGGCGTCTCCGCGGGCTATGTGTTCTGGTCCATATTGGTGATACTTCTTACTGCACTTTCGTGGTGGTACTTCTATATAAGCAGCCCTGAGAAGAGCGTCCCCCTAACCGAACCCGCCGATTCAGCACAGTGAGCTTGGTGTATTCATTGACACCCAAGTTTCACGGGTGTAGGTTCCTACACCATGAACCCCCTTACCTTCCTTACACGAAACCTTCGAGCCTGCCTGGTCCTGCTCAGCGCCGGAGTTCTGTTTTCATTCGTGATCGTTCTATCCAAAGCACAATCCGACGGGAGAGTGCTGGAGAATACGATTCCTGAGCACTTGCCGATCAAGGTAAAGATCAAGAAGGAGAAAGAGCAGTCCTTCAAAGACATGAAGAACGAGAAGTGGATTCGTGAGTTAGAGTTGGAAGTCAAAAATACCGGCGATCGGCCTATCTTTTTTCTATACCTCTTCCTGACCTTTCCTGAAGTAAATATTTACGAGGGGCAAACTCTGGTTTACCCCCTGGTCTACGGCAGGTCAGAAATCGGAGATATCAAAACCCTCGCAACTGAAGAGGACATACCTATAGAACCCGGAGAAACGTATATCTTTAAGATTCACCCGAGCCAAATTCTCGCTTGGGAAAAGAGTGTCAAAGAAAAAGGCCGACCACAACCGCATAAGGCGGTCTTATCTTTTCAGATCTTGAGTTTTGGTGATGGTACGGGCTATGCGGGCACTGACGGCGAACGTCTGCCTCATCCAACCAAGTCGCCGGGCCTTAGCAAATGTCAAGAACCAACCAGTGGAAACTCAAGAGATGTTGGATGGGTATCCGGACGGACACAACGGACTGACCCTTTTCTACCGGCAAGCTTCTTGCCGGTAAATTTTTTGTCTGCCACTTTCGATCCAACAATGGACGAGTGTTGTCCAGGCGTAGGCTGTGAACGTGTTGAATTCGTTGTTGGCAAGGTTTGTCATAACTGCCCAGCCCAGGTCAGATATTCAAACGTAAGTTGCGGTAGCGTTGGTGTCTGCAGAAGACCATCGTTTGACTCTATCGAGTGTGTTCTCGATAACGGCGACGAATATCGGTGCCTAACGATTACGCTTTCGGAATGTAACGCTCCACCTGCTCCCTCCCCATCACCATCCCCATCTCCTTCTCCTTCTCCCAGCCCCTCGCCGTGCCCGTGCTCCGACCCTAACGCTGGTCCAGCGGACTGTTCGGTCACGCCGCCGCAGTGTGGGTTCATGCAAGTTGAGAGAAACGGTTGTTGCTATGTAGTGGAGTGTGCCGAGCAGCCACCGGCGCCGCCGTGTCCGGGTGGATACTCTCGAAGATGGTTGCCGGCTCCGCTTTGTACCTGGACCACGTGCATACCCGATCCGCCGCAGAATCAAAGCGAGTGTGAAGCGCAAAGCTGGTTCTGGAATCCGTTCACTGACACGTGCCAGGAGGATCCGCCACCTACTTGCGACCTCGAACCAGTCGTTTGTGAAAACGGTGTGTGGAGTTTCGTATGGTGCGATTGTATACCCAATCACACACCTGTCGTGATCGACATCGCGGGAAACGGTTTCGCTCTCACAGACGCAACCAACGGCGTGAATTTCAATCTCAACAACATCGGCGGCTCAGAAAAGCTCTCTTGGACCAGCAACAACTCCGACGATGCGTGGCTCGCCCTCGACAGAAACGGGAACGGTACGATCGACAACGGCTCCGAACTCTTCGGCGATCTCACGCCGCAACCACAACCATCAGGTGGTGAACGAAAGAACGGCTTCCGTGCTCTTGCAGAATTCGACAAAGTGGAAAACGGTGGAAACGAAAACGGGAGCATTGATGATGGCGATATTGTCTTCTCTAGTCTGCGGTTATGGCAGGACACTAATCACAACGGCTTCTCGGAGGCAGATGAACTACACACGCTGACATCGCTCGAGGTGGCCACGCTGGAACTCTCCTATAAGAGTTCAAAGAAAACCGACAGCAACGGTAATCAGTTTGGTTACCGTGCGAAGGTGAAGAACACGCACGGGCAGCAAGCCGGTCGATGGGCTTGGGACGTCATCCTAATTCGAGCCCTTTGAGTTCAAAGCTTCAGACACTTCGAACTCCACGTTATTGCCCGGCCGGGCCCCTCGGGGGCAAACGGCTGCGGGCACTACTTCCCCCACGTGTGCCACGCGACCACTCCCGTTTGCCCCCTGCCTTCACTAAACGCGCAGTGTAAGGAGAAAAAGGGCCGACGAATTTTCAGTTTGGATTTCTAGTCTTTTGTATTCTGGAGTTGACGCCGCTCGTGGGCCAGTAACTTTTCCTTACGATCCAGTCCCCAACGATAACCGCCGAGACTCTTATCTTCACGCACAACACGATGACATGGAATCACGAGCGCGACGGGATTCGTCGCACAAGCGCGTCCAACTGCACGCACCGCGCCCGGCTTGCCGAGAGACTTCGCCACCTCCGCGTATGAAACTGTCTGGCCGTAAGGAATCGCACGCAGCTTCTCCCAGACCTGACGCTGAAACGCCGTCGCACGAATGTCGAGCGGTAGATCGAGATGAGGTTCGTTGTTGGTTAAGTGAGACAAAATTTTCTGTACGGTCGAACGTAAATTCTTATCAGCGCGTTCGATCGTCGCTTCGGGAAACTCCGCGCGCAGATCTTTTTCCAGAGTCGCATCGACGTCGGCCATACGCACCGAGCACACACCACGTTCAGTCACAGCCACGAGCAAGCGACCAAAAGGCGACGCCACGATCGTGTAGTCGATCTTCACGCCGCGTCCGCCGCGGCCGTATGTTGCCGGTGTCATACCCAACTCTTCCGCCGCCTGTTCGTAAACACGGCTGCTGGAATTAAAACCCGAATCATAAAGAGCGTTTGTCACTGATTCTCCTTCGCGCACGAGCTGTTTGAAATTGCCAAATCTGCGCGCTGCCACGTACTGCCGCGGGCTGATGCCCATCACGCGCTTGAATGTCCGTTGCAAATGAAACGTGCTGATACCAACTTGCGCCGCGAGTTCTGCGAGTTTCACCGCTTCAGTGTCATCCGCCGCATCAAGCAACTGGCAGACACGCTGCACGAGCGCGAGTTGCGGATCGGCGGCGTCAAGGCTTTGCGGTTTGCAACGCAGACAAGCACGAAAACCCGCTTGCTCCGCGGCCTCAGCTTTCTCGAAAAACGAAACGCGTTCGCGACGCGGCCGCCGTGACGGACACGATGGGCGGCAGTAAACCTTTGTCGAACTCACCGCGAACACAAACTGCCCATCGAACCGGGCGTCTCTTGCTATTACAGCTTGCCAAAGTTGGTCGTTCATAACGTGAGGATCATAAAACACCGGCGAAAACGAATCTATCCGCTTCTTGCGTTCAAACTCTTCGCTCTTTTGTGCCTCTTTGTGGCTCATTTTGTCTCGCTCACTCTGTGTGGTTAAATGCACGCGCACGTGGATTCGGAACTCCTGTCACAACTAAACGAGCAACAACGGGAAGCAGTACTCGCGACTGAAGGTCCGCTTCTTATTCTCGCCGGCGCAGGCTCCGGCAAAACCCGCGTCATCGCTCATCGCATCGCTTATCTTATCGCCGATAAGAACGTTCCCTATTGGAACATTCTCGCAGTCACGTTCACCAACAAAGCTGCCGAAGAGATGCGTCTGCGCGTGCAACGGCTGCTCCGCGATCGTGAACGTTCGAGTTTGCCAATGGTCTCGACGTTTCACAGTTTGTGCGTTCGCATCCTGCGCCAGGACATCGAAAAACTTAACGACAAATACACCCGCACTTTCACGATCTACGATCAGGACGATTCATTGCGCCTGATCAAGCAAGCCATAAAGGAACTCGGTTACGACGAGAAATACCTCGGCACGCGCGCAACTCAGTCAGCGATCAGCTCGGCCAAGAATCGCGGCGAAGACACCGAAGCGTTCGCAGCGCGCGCGGAGTACGTGGACGAACGCCGCGCGGCGATGGCTCGCGTTTACAAGATGTACGAGGATCGTCTGCACGCGAACAACGCACTCGACTTCGACGATCTGCTGATCAAAACCGTGCGCCTGCTCAAAGACGTCCCTGAAGTCAGAGAAAAGTACAACAATAAGTTTCGCTACATACTCGTCGACGAGTACCAGGACACAAACTCGCTGCAATTTTCGCTGATCAGTCTGCTCACCGAGAAGCAGCAGAACATCGCTGTCGTTGGCGACGAAGATCAGTCGATTTACAAATGGCGCGGCGCCGACATCAGCAACATCCTCAACTTCGAAAAGCATTTCGCAAACACCAAAACGATTCGCCTCGAACAAAACTATCGTTCAACGCAAACGATCCTCGACGTCGCCGGCGCGGTGGTGAAAAACAATCTCCAGCGCAAAGGCAAAAATCTCTGGACGTCGAATCCAAAAGGCGGCCGCGTCGGTTATTACCAGGCACTCGACGCCGAGGCCGAAGCGCGCTGGGTTGCCGGAAAGATTCTCGAACATCGCCGCGACGAATTCGATCTGCGCGCCGCCGTGCTTTATCGCACCAACTCGCAGTCGCGCGTGTTTGAAGAAGCGATGCGCCGCGCCACTCTGCAATACAACATCATTGGCGGTTTCTCGTTTTACGAGCGGATGGAAGTGCGCGACATCATTGCGTATTTGAAGCTCGCGCTGAATCCAAACGACACGATCGCGTTGCAGCGCGTTATCAACAGTCCACCGCGCGGTATCGGCAAACAAACTCTCGACGAGATCGAACGCCGCTCGAAAGACGCCGAACTCACGCCGTGGGAAACCATCGCTGAGATCGTTAAGAAGCCCGAGAACCTCGGCACACGCGCCATCAGCGCGCTCAGGAATTTCCGGCAGATCGTGATGCGTTTGGGCCAGTTGGCGGGCACGATCGACATGGAGGTCGATTCTAAACTTGGGAGCGCGGGCGGCTCGCCCGCATTGTCGCGCCAGGGCTTGCTACCGGGAGATGCGGACGAGCCGCCCGCGGTCCCGGATAATGATCGACCTGATTTCGACCGCGATAGTAGTTCACCTGTTTCCGACGCCGTGCGTGCCGCCATTCTCGACACCGGTTACGAAGCATACCTGCGTTCCGAAGGGACCGACGAAGCAGAAGGCCGTCTCGAAAACTTGCAGGAACTGGTCAATGCTGCCGTCGATTACGACGAACAAGGTCTCGAAGGCTTGCGCGAGTTTATCGATCACTCGGCACTGGTTTCCGATCAGGATCAGTACAAACGCGATGCACCCGTGACGTTGATGACGGTTCACTCCGCGAAGGGACTCGAGTTTCCGCTCGTCTTTATCGTCGGACTGGAAGACGGACTATTTCCACACTCGCGTTCGGCAACCGATCCCGCCGAGCTTGAAGAAGAACGCCGGCTCGCTTACGTCGCAATGACGCGCGCGGAACGTTTTCTTTACGTCACGCATGCGATGAAACGGCGCGTGTACGGTGAAGAGCTCGCTTCCGAACCATCGCAGTTTTTGAACGAGATGCCGATCGACATGCTGGAGGATCTCAGTCTAGGCAAGTCGTGGTTGTCCTTTGCGCGTGGTTCGACGGCGATCGATTACGAGCAAGGCGAATATCGCAAAGAGAAGAAGAAATACATGGGCAAAACTTACGACAGCGCCGATTCAATCGCGGAGTTTTTCAAGCAGCGCAGCCGGCAGTTGGGCGAAGTTCCGGCGAAAGGCAAAGAACAACGAAGCGCGCCCGCGCCGAAAACAACATCGCCGGTCTCGAGTTCAGGCGAGTTCGTGCCGGGTTCTTATGTGAAGCATTCGAAGTATGGGCGCGGTCTGGTTCTCCGGCGTGAGGGCGCCGGAGAATCGACCAAGTTGACGGTGAGTTTCCCTGGATATGGGCAGAAGAAACTCGTTGAAAAGTACGCGGGACTTGAAAAAGCCTAGCGTCCCGCGGCTTTCGTGGTGGCCGCGGCGCCAGTTAATTCAGCCACGACCTCATTCGCGTTGAAGACCTTCTTCAGCACTTCCAACATTCCTCGCGAATCAACTGAAATCGCACGGTTAACTGATCCGTCATACATGAAGTCGCCGACCAGCGACTGAATGTTGCCGTCGAAGATCAGACCGACCAATTCCCCGTTCTGATTGATCGTCGGCGAACCGGAGTTACCGCCGATGATGTCATTCGTCGAAACGAAGTTGAACGGCGTGTTCAGGTCAAGAGCCGACTTCTTATCGGTCCAGCGCTGCGGCAGATTGTATGGAAACTGTCGCTTGAACTGTTCGGAACGTGCAAAGAGTCCACCGATCGTGGTGAACGGCGGGATCTTCTTACCGTTCTCCATGTAACCCGCAACGGTGCCGTATGACAGACGCAGTGTGAACGTCGCATCGGGATAGAGATTCGTGCCTTCAGTCTCAAACAACGCGCGCGCGATCTTCGCGTAGTTCGCACGTTCGACACCGGTCACTTCACTCTCGAAACGCTTGCGCAGCTCACGCCCTTTTACATCGATCTCGCGCGCGACCAGGATCATCGGATCGGTCGAGTCTTCGATGGCATTCATGCCGCCGGCAGCCAGTTCTTTCCGGTAAGCCGGATCGCCCACCTTGGTTCCTTCAATCAATTCATTCGCGCGCGCTTCCGGCGTCTTGCCTGCGAGCACTTGCTTCACGAGTGAATTGTCAGCGCCAAGCAACTCCACCATGAAACCCAGCGAATCTGTGAGTTTCAGCTTCTCGAAGTCTTCGTGAATCGGAGCGGGCGAATAGAGCGCGTTTTCCAATGAACTGCGACGCGCGTCGGTGAATTCCGGCATGCGCTCAGCGTTTGGTTTCTGGTTCTCAGTAGCTAAACGAACGAGAGCGCGCGCGTAGTTGAACAGAACGCTATTGAAACCACCGGCCTGGTCGAAGATACGACGCTCACGAATGTAAGTCGGATATGTTTGATGCGCCTTCGCGATCGCGTCCCACGCGTCGCCATACATCTTCTGACGTTCGGGATTCGCGGCTACCGACTTGCGCAGCGCTGCTTCTTCTGACTTCTTCCGGGCCAACAGTCCGGGATCTTTCAAACCGGCAAGCTGACCGCGATAGACCTTCAAACTGTTCTGCACACTGTTCAGTTCGTTTTGTGATTGCCGCGTTTGTTCTTCGCCCATTGCCATGTACTTCTTGAGCACGGCTTCGCGGCGTTCAAGTAGACGAATTACCAACGGAATGCTCGTGTCGCGTAGTTGTTCGAGATGCGCGACCGTGTCGAGGCGCGACGTCGAACCGGGATTGCCGGTCACGAAAACGAGGCTTCCTTCTTTCGCGCCTGCTGTGGACCACTTGAAGTAATTCTCGGGATGCACCGGCTGATCGTTTTCGTAAACGCGGACCAGCGCCATGTCGATGTTGAAACGCGGGAAGTTGAAGTTGTCAGGATCGCCGCCGAAGAACGCCGCCTGAAACTCCGGCACGAACACCAAACGCACGTCGGTGTACGCCTTGTAGCGATAAAGATTGTATTGACCACCCTGATAAAGCGTCACGACGTCGGAACGCAAGCCGCTCGCTTTCTTCGACTCCGCTTCGATCTTCGAGATCTCCGCACGACGAGCAGTGAATGCTTCAGCATCGCTGGAGCCTTCCTTAACCGCGCCGTTGACGCGTGAAGTGACGTCTTCAATGCTCATCAACACGTTCAATTCGAGGCTCGGCGCTTTGATCTCTTCAGCTCGCGTCTTCGCTACGAAGCCTTCCTTCGCGAGGTCTTTTTGCGGCGTGCTGACTTCGCCCACGATGTCTTCGACGATGTGATAGTTGGTCAACACCAAACCATCCGACGAGACGAACGAACCGGAACCGCCGTTATTGAACCTGACCGAGGCGAGGCGAACTTTATTCAGCCATTCATCGGTAACTTCAAACCCGTATTTCTTCTTGATTTCGGCTCGCGGGACGTTATTGAACGGCCACATTCCCTCGTCGGCGAAGGCCGTAACGTAGAGCGCGGATACAGTGAAGAGCGCCAGTAAGAGCGCCGCCAAGAATCTTCTTATTTTCATCGACTAATCCTCGAGAGTAGTAATTGCAGGAGACGATCTTAGAGCGCAGAACCGTCGAATTAGATGCCCAAATGGCACGCAGACACAAAGAAACCTAAACCGGGGAGGGTTAATAGTCAACTGGTGAGGTCTGGGCGTGCGCGTTTTCGTAGCGCGCTAGCGAGTGTTTGAAGTTTTGCTCGACTGATCTCGGCGATTGACCGGTTTACTCGTCACCTCGCTGCCACACTGGCGGCAAGTATAGCGATCTTCGTTTTGTGCTGCCGGGACCAGCCAGAGACAACCGCACGATTGACACAGAATCGTTGAGCCCAGCAGCCACTCGTTGAATCTAATCTGCTTTTCCACTCTCATCGACTTACCCCCAAAGTTCGCGCGGTATTTGAAAACGGAGGTGAGGTTTTAAAGGAGAAACTACGCGTTAGTTTCATCAAAATGTGTTGGCTTCGTCGCGAAACTTTTGCCGGGTGAGCATGCAAAAGTAGCTTGTGCCTCTGTGTCTTTTGTGGCAAAGAGTAGCGTATGCGAAGAATCCCTCGCGTAAGTCAGTTTTCACGTTTGCTACTCGTCGAGTGGCGCAAGCTAAGACTGCCGGCTGCAAACGAAACCGTAGTCGTCGGCGTTTCCGGCGGTGCTGATTCAACTGCTTTGTTGCTCGCTTTGAACGAACTCAGATCCGCGAGCAAGCTCTCCACCAACATCTGCGTCGCTCATCTGGATCACAAACTCCGGCCAACGAGCGGCAAGGATGCGCGCTGGGTTTCAGCATTGGCGGCGAAGCTCGGTTACGAGTGCGTCATCGGGCGTTCGAAAGTCGCCGAGATCGCACGCGCCAACAACGACAACGTCGAACAAGCAGCACGCCAGGCGCGTTACGCGTTTCTCGAACGCACTGCCAAACGAAAGTCAGCGAAGTACGTGCTAACCGCGCACACGATGGACGACCAGGCCGAGACCGTGCTCATGCGGCTGATGCGTGGCAGTGCGGGCGCGGGACTCGGCGGTATGGAAGCGATGCGCCCGATTGCCAACGGCTCGATTCAGCTCGTTCGTCCCCTGCTCTGGGCACGCCGCCACGACACGGAAAGCTATTGCCGCTTTCGTAAAGCCGAGTATCTCGTCGACGAAACGAACAGCGATCCCGCGCTTTCTCGCGTCCGGGTGCGGCAACAGCTTCTGCCGCTGATGCAGTCGTTCAACAACCGGATCGTCGAAGCGCTGTCTCGCACGGCTGCACAGTTGCGTGAGGATCGCGCGGTACTTTTCAACGGCGCGGACGAACTGTTGCAACGAGCGTCGGCGTCGGGCGGAGACGAGGAAGGTGAAACCAAAGCGCCGCCTTTGAACGTAAAGCTCCTGGCCAATGAGCCGCCGGCCTTGCGGCGGCGTGCTTTGCGGCAGTGGCTTTCCGAGGCGAGAGGAAGTGCGCGGAGGCTGGAGATGGTTCACCTGTTGGCGGTGGAGAAGTTGCTGGAGGGCAACGCGGGTGGCCGAACCGTGGAATTACCGGGCGGAGGAAGGGTCAAACGCAGCAAAAACCGGCTGGAATTTGAGTCCGAAAACGATTGAAAAAGGCGCATTCAAACTTTATAGTCAAAAGGGTTCTCCGCGGTGTTATTCAGGAGGATTTAGTGCGCAACGAGTGAGCGCACACGTGCATCGTAAAGATTCGATTTTGAGCCCGGTTTTCGGGCTGGACAGCGACAAATGAGGCTCCGATAAGTTATTATCGCGGGCCGGAGGCGTTAATGAATTTGAGTTCTACTGCTAGACAGATCGTTTTTTGGCTACTAATCATCGCGGGGGCACTTCTGCTCTACAAGCTGGTCAACCCGCGAGGCAGCAGCTACACCAACGTTGACTTGACCAAAATGGATCAGTTGATCCAGAGCGGTACCCTGAAATCCATTACGGTCAAGCAAAGTGAATCCGTTGCCATCGACAACAACAACGCGGAATATCATGCGGCACTTTCCAACGAAGTGGCGAAGGCTGAGTTGCTGAAATCAGCGCGCGAGATCGTAAATGGCAAACCGCGGGTAGCAAAGGTTGAAGAGGAGTCGAGCGCGAGTTTCATCTGGCCCATGTTGATAACGTGGGCGCCGCTGCTGTTCATTATCGCTATCTGGATTTTCATGTTGCGGCAGATGCAGTCTGGCGGGAACAAGGCGTTATCGTTTGGCAAGTCCCGCGCGAAGCTGCTCAACAATCAACAGAAGCGCGTCACGTTTAAAGACGTTGCGGGTGTTGAAGAAGCCAAGGAAGAGCTTCAGGAAATCATCGAATTTCTTAAGGAACCGCAGAAGTTTCAAAAGCTCGGCGGACGCATTCCGAAGGGCGTTTTGATGATGGGACCGCCGGGAACGGGCAAAACCCTGTTGGCCCGCGCGATTGCCGGCGAAGCAAACGTTCCCTTCTTCTCGATTTCGGGTTCCGACTTCGTCGAGATGTTTGTCGGTGTTGGCGCGTCGCGCGTTCGCGACCTGTTCGAACAAGGTAAGAAGAACGCGCCGTGCATCATCTTCATCGACGAAATCGATGCGGTGGGCCGTCATCGTGGCGCCGGTCTTGGCGGCGGACACGACGAACGCGAACAGACGTTGAACCAGTTGCTGGTCGAGATGGACGGCTTTGAGTCGAACGACGGCGTGATTCTGATTGCTTCGACGAACCGTCCGGACGTGCTCGATCCGGCGTTGCTAAGACCTGGCCGATTCGATAGACGAGTCGTCGTGTCGAGACCTGACGTTCGCGGCCGCGAAGGCATTCTGAAAGTTCACACACGGAAGATTCCGCTCGGCGAAGACGTCGACATCTCCGTGATCGCGCGCGGCACACCGGGTTTCACCGGAGCCGATCTCGCGAACCTCGTGAACGAAGCGGCTCTCAATGCTGCTCGCTACAACAAGAAGCTCGTTGCCATGGGCGATTTCGAGCTCGCGAAAGACAAAGTGCTCATGGGCGCCGAGCGCAAGAGCATGGTGATCTCAAACGAAGAAAAGCGCGTCACGGCGTATCACGAAGCTGGTCATACGCTCGTCGGTTTGAAAGTGCCAAACGCCGATCCGGTGCACAAGGTCACGATCATTCCGCGCGGTATGGCGTTGGGTGTTACGCAACAGCTTCCGGAAGGCGATCGTCACAATTACAGTCAGGAATACCTGCTGGGCCAGATCGCGATCCTGATGGGTGGACGCATTGCTGAAGAGACGTTCCTCGGCAGCATCACGACCGGCGCTTCAAACGACATCGAACGCGCTACTGAACTGGCGCGCGCGATGGTCTGCGAGTACGGCATGTCCGAGATGGGCCCGCTCACGTTTGGCAAGAAGGAAGAGCAGATATTCCTCGGACGTGAGATCGCTCAGCATCGCGATTTCTCGGAAGACACAGCGATCAAGATCGACCATCAGGTGAAGAAGATCGTCACCGCGCAGTTTGACCGCGCGAAGGCGATTCTCGACGATAACCGCGAGACGATGATTCGGCTGGCAGAGTGCCTGCTCGAGCGTGAGTCACTGGACGGTGTTGAGATTCGACGGATTGTGGCAGGACTGCCGCTTGATGAGAATCCACCGGTTTCCGACGGCGGGGATTCGGATCGTCCGCAGTTGAAGGAGCCGACCGTGAAGCCGCTCAAGCCGATTCTTCCTCCGATCACCGGAGGCAATCCGCAACCGGCGTAAGCAATCCACAGATTACGCAGATTTGTGTACTCTGTGGGTGTGAAAACCTGGCAGGTTAGAAACTACAAAATGCCCATTGGTGAGCGCACGCTCATCATGGGCATTCTTAATGTTACCCCTGACAGTTTTAGCGACGGCGGTCAGTTTATCTCCGCGGACCAGGCTTTGTCAGTGGACCAGGCCGTGGCGCACGCCGAGAAGATGATCGCGGAGGGCGCCGACATTATCGATGTCGGTGGCGAGTCAACGCGTCCCGGGGGCGAACCCGTTTCCGTTGAAGAAGAGATTGGGCGCGTCGTGCCGGTGATCGAGGCGCTGTCGGCGCGTGTAAGCACGCCGATTTCAGTTGATACAACGAAGTCTGAAGTCGCACGCGCGGCACTCGACGCGGGTGCGGCGATTGTGAACGACATCTCGGCGTTGCGCTTCGATTTCTACGTCGCGGACGCTGTCGCGCGTGCCAAAGCGGGACTGGTGTTGATGCACTCGCGCGGTACGCCCGCGACAATGCACCGCATGCCACCCGTGGCAGACATCATGCACGAAGTCGTGAGCAGTCTGCGCGCGAGCATTCACATGGCGGAACGGCGCGGCGTCGCGCGCGAATCAATCGTGATCGATCCGGGCATCGGCTTTGGCAAAACTCAGGAACAGAACCTTGAACTGATCGCCCGCTTGGATGAGTTGATCGCCGCCTTCCCCGACTACCCTCTGCTCATCGGCACGTCGCGCAAATCCTTCATCGGCCGCATCCTCGCCGACGACTCCGGCAACCCCGCGCCCGCTTCAGAACGCCTTCACGGCACCATGGCCACCATCACCGCCGCAGTTTTAAAAGGCGCCCACATCATCCGCGTGCACGACGTAAAAGCTACCTTGGAAACGATCAAGGTTTCCGGTTCGATCCGTGTGCATCCGTGAAAATCCGTGGCCGAACTTGCCTCCGGCAGGGCGCTGCGAGAAAATCCACGCTCGATGCCCAAACTCTTACGCCTTTCCCTCTTTCTCGTGATGTTCGCGTTCGTCTCCGGTTTTGCGGAGTGCTATAAACCGGTGACGAAAAACCAATTACCCGCGCGGATCAAAACCGTGGCGGTGCCGGCGTTTCAGTTAGAAAGTAATGCTCTTCGTTACAAGATCGAGTCGCGCTTCACTGAGGCCGTGATGAAGGAGTTGGTCCATCGTGGGCGCGGGCTGCGCGTGCAGGGTGAACGCGAGGGCGCCGATGCGGTGATCGAGGGCGTCATCAAGAGTTTCAACTTTGCCGGGGTACTGCTCGACGACAAGGGACGCGCGCGCATTTTTGAAGTCACGATTTCTGCTGCTGTAACGGTGCGCGACCAGACGGAAAACAAGGTTCTCTACGACAACCAGAACTTCGTCTTTCGCGGCGAGTATGAGTTCGCCAGCGACCCACGTAGCTTCTTCAATGAAGAAGACCCGGCGATTCTCCGTATGTCGCGCAGCTTTGCCGAAAGCATCGTCTCTACACTCATCAACGCAGTCGAGATCCAGAAGTAATGAAGTCGTTGTCGCGAACCGAGCTCGAACGTTCCTTACGCGAGAATCCACAACCACTCTATCTGCTGCTCGGCGCGGAAAGATTTCTGCGTGACACTGCGGCGCGTTCGATCACCGAAGTGGCACTCCACGGCACGCTTTTGCGAGAGTTCAACGAAGCGAGTTTCAACCTCGTACGCGACTCGGTGCAGGCGGCGATTGCCGCTGCCGAACAGTTGCCGATGATGTCGGATCGTCGCGTCGTCAGGATTCGCGACTTCGCCCGGTTGCGCGAAGGTGACGAAGAGACGCTGATCCGCTATCTCAACAATCCCGCGCCTTCAACGGTGATGATTCTCACCGCTGACGATCTCGACAAGCGAAAGAAGTCAACCAAGGCGCTACTCGATAACTGCGTCGTCGTCGACTTCCCGCCACTAAAAGACGCGGAAGCAAAAACGTGGGCCAAGTCGCGTTTGAAGGAACTGAAAACAACCGCTGACGATTCCGTCGTGAGTGAAATCATCAGCCTCGTCGGCACCGACGTCCAAACGCTTTTCAACGAACTCGACAAACTCGCGTCCGCTGTTGCCGACACGGGCCGGATAACTTCGACGGCTGTCGATGAACTGATCGGCCGCTCGCGCGAGTTGTCGAATTTTGAACTCGGCGATCACCTGCTCGCCAACAACCGCAAACGCGCGCTCGAGACTCTGCACCGGCTGCTCGACGACGGCGCCGAACCAGTGATGCTCATCGGTCTCATAGCCGGGAACTATCATCGGCTCGCGCTGGCCAAACATCTGCTCGCGAAAGGCGGACGCGAAGAAGTCTTTCGCAACATCAACTTGCCGCCGTTCAAACGCGACGCCTACATCGCAAACCTCCAACGCAACGACGCCGCCAAGATCGCTCGCGGCCTTCAACTCACCGCCGCCGCGGATCTCGCAATCAAGACTTCGCAAGCGACACCTCGTCTTCAACTCGAGATGCTGGTGTGCGAGCTGTCGAGCTAACAAAAGCCCCTATCACCTGGTTGCACCGATCAACCAGCGAAGCATCCGCAGAAATCCCCTCTAAGTGACTCGCCACCGTGTCAACCCAGTACACTGTGACGTCCTCGCTATACTTTTTCGGGTCCACGCCGTGATGATCCAAAAACCGCAACAGCGCAGTCCGCATCTTATTCACGGTCTCCGCACGCGAAAGCGTCTGTAAGTACCAAACCGCAACCGTCAAATGCTCGCGATGATGAAAGTCCGCGGCCGGCGTATCACAGGTCTCAAATCCGCGAACAATCTGTTCAATCTGTGGCTCAGTTTCGTAAAAGCGGTTCATCGTCCTCTCCTTTTTAGCAAATAAAAAAGCGAGGCGGGCCGAAATCTCGACCCGCCTCGCGGTTCCTCAAAAATTTAGTTAATTCTTACTTGCCGATTTGGTTCGCCTGTGACGTCAGCCTCGACTTGTAACGCGCGGCCGCATTGGCATGCATCACGCCCTTCTGCACTGACTTATCGATCACCGAAATCGCTTCAGGCAGCACGCTTTGTACTTCCTGCGCCGATCCCGACTCCAGCGCTGTGCGGACCTTCTTGATGTAGGTCCTGACCTTGCTACGATGACCTCTGTTGATTAGGCGGCGCTTCTCACTCTGTCGCACGCGCTTTTCGGCTGATTTATGATTCGGCATTGCTTTCTCTCCTGCGCGCCCGGTTTCAGGCGCAAGTGGAGGAGTATAGGGACGCCCCGCGGGTGTGTCAAGGACGCCCAGCCTCGTCAACACGGATGACACAGATCCATGCTAATCTGTTGGCCAATGATAAAGATCGAACTGCCCCCCCGGGGCTTGGAGACGCTTTTTGGCGTTCACGACCAGAACATCAAGTACCTCGAATCTCTGCTTGACGTAAGAATAGACGCGCGCGGCCAGGATGTGTCTATCGACGGCGACCCGGCGGACGTCGAAACCGCGCAACGCATTCTCGAAGATTTTTCTGACCTCTTCAAAGAGGGAAAACACTTCACCGATAAAGAATTGCGCGAGGCGTTCGCGCAAATCGCCGAAGACCGCGCCTTCAGCCTGCGCGACTACTTCACCAAAGCTCGTTTCAATCCGGCGGGCAAGAAGCAAGTTGCGCCGAAGTCCGCCAACCAGCGGAAGTACATTCAGGCGATTCAGGAAAAGGACGTCGTGTTCGGCATCGGCGTGGCCGGTACCGGTAAAACTTATCTCGCCGTCGCGATGGCGGTTCAGGCGTTGATGCAGAAACAGGTGAATCGGATCGTGCTGGCGCGTCCCGCGGTCGAGGCCGGCGAGAAGCTCGGTTTTCTTCCGGGCGATCTACAAGACAAAGTCGACCCGTATCTCCGTCCGCTTTACGACGCGCTGTTTGATCTGATGGATTACGAACGAGTCACGCGGTTGCTCGAGAAGCGCGTGGTTGAAGTGGCGCCGCTCGCGTTCATGCGCGGCCGCACGCTTTCAGACGCGTTCATCATTCTCGACGAAGCACAAAACACCACCAGCGAACAGATGAAGATGTTTCTGACGCGCATCGGCTTCGGTTCCAAAGCCGTCATCACCGGTGACGTGACACAAGTCGATCTTCCGACCGGAAAACGCAGTGGTCTAATCGAAGCTGAACGCATCCTCTCGAACCTCGACGGGATCGAGTTTGTCTACTTCACCGACAAAGACGTGGTGCGTCACAAGCTGGTGCAGATGATCATCCGCGCTTACGAAGAACAGAGTAAGAAGGCTCAAATCTAGCCAGCGATCCAGTAATGATCGAAGCGGTAAATCGTCAAAGGAAAACAAGGGTCGATACGAAAGCGTGGGAGTCTTTCGCGGATAAAGCCGCGGTCGCGATCGGTAAGAACGATTCAACAGCAACAATCGCCTTCGTCTCGGACAAAGCCATTCGCCAGCTCAACCGGCAGTTTCGCAACATCGACAAAGCGACCGACGTTTTGTCGTTTCCTGCTGACGACACAGACAAACTCAACCTCGGCGACATCGCGATTTCCGTAGACACCGCGGCGAGGCAAGCAAAAGAGAATGGCCTGACTTTCGACGAAGAAGTCGCACAACTGATTCTCCACGGCCTGCTGCATCTCTCGGGTTATGATCACGAAACCGACAACGGGGAAATGAATCGTTTGGAGCTTAGGCTCAGGCGAAGGCTAGGGATTTAGAGTCCAGTAATTTACTATTTCACGCATCGATGGAACTTGAAATAGGGCTGACGCTCCTGCTGCTGATATTGCTCTCCTTGCTGGCCACGGTCGATATGGCCTTTGCTCAGCTGAGCGATGTCGGGCTGCGCCGCCTCATCGGCGAGAACGGTGACAAGCCCGAATCACGCTCGCGCGTGTTTCTGCGACAAGTACTGGAGAACCGGCCGCGCTTTGGCTTCGCACTCTCCGCGATGATCCAAATCCTGCTGGTCGTCGTCGCGGTACTGATCACATCCATCTCGTTGAGTCTTTTTCAGGATCTTCGCATGGTTCCGGTCGGACTGCTCGCCGGTCTGATCCTCGCGGGTATTTTTCGTCAACTAATTCCCCTTTTCATTGCCACGCGAAATCCGGAAGCCACGCTGCTTTTCCTGGTTCCGATCATCCAACCGTTCTTCCCGATCATGTCGTTCTTCGCCGATCCGTTTCAGCGGTTGTTTGACCGCTCGCGACGAGGCAAGGAACACCTTACGGAAACGGGCGACGTAGAAGAGGAAGACGACGACAGCGGCGATCTACAGGCGCTGATCGACGTTGGCGAAGCTGAAGGCATTCTCGAAGAGGAAGAAGGCGAACTGATCCATTCCATCATCGAGTTTGGCGACACGCGCGTGAGCGAAGTTATGACGCCGCGGCCCGACATCGTCGCAGTGCCTGACACGACAACCATTCGCGAAGCGCGCGACGTCATGGTGGAATCGAAGTATTCGCGCCTGCCGGTCTATCGCGAACAGATCGACAACGTCGAGGGCATCATTTACGTGCGCGATCTACTGCTCTGCTGGGCCGAAGGTCGAGAAAACGAAAACATTGGTCCACTCGTGCGCTCGGTTTATGTTATACCCGAAACCAAGCCGGTGGCCGATCTGCTCGCAGACATGCAGAAGGACCACGTGCAGCTCGCGATGGTGATCGACGAGTATGGCGGTATCTGCGGTCTCGTCACCGTGGAAGACATTCTCGAAGAGATCGTCGGCGAGATCGAAGACGAAGACATTGCGGGCGAGGAGTTGGAAGAGATCGTCCAGGGACCCGACGGTTTTTATGAAGTGTCCGGCTCGACCGAGATCGGCAAGATCGAACAACTGTTTGACATGGAGATCGCGGACGACGATTTTACAACCATCGCCGGATTCGTAATCAACGAACGAGGGACGGTTCCGAATGTCGGCGAGCGGTTCGAAATAGGTGGATTGGAAGTTGAAGTGCTTGAAGCTGACGAACGTCGTATCAGCCGGCTGCGAGTGAGAGCCAAGCAAGAGACAGTCACTGACGAAACGGATGAAACACAAAAGCAAATTTCTGCGGGGAAAAAGAATTGATCCCGCGCCTATCGCAAAAGAAATCTCGGTAGCGGATTTAATCGACGAATCATTTCTGGCCTACAACGCCGCCCGGCTGCGTGAAGCGTGTCAACTGTTCACGCAGAAGATGCTCAAGCCGGAAGTGACGGTCGGCCTCTCGCTGACGGGAGCTTTGACGCCTGCGGGACTCGGCATTTCCGCGTTGATTCCACTGATCAAAGCCGGCTTCGTCGACTGGATCATCTCCACCGGCGCCAATCTCTATCACGACACGCACTTCGGCATCGGCCTCGCGATGCACCAGGGCAATGCGCAAACGTCGGACATCGTACTGCGCGAAGAAGAGGTCGTGCGCATTTACGACATCTTTTTCGACTACTCGGTGCTGCTCGATACGGATGCGTTCTTCCGTCGCATTATCGAAGGCCAGGAGTTTCAGCGCGCGATGTCGACCGCTGAATTTCATTACTTGTGCGGGCGTTACGTTCACGAACGCGAACTGAAGCTCGGAATCAAAGACAAGTCACTGCTCGCGGTTGCTTACGAGTACGCCGTGCCGATCTATACATCGTCACCGGGCGACTCTTCGATCGGCATGAACGTCGCCGCGAAAGCGCTACAAGGCAACAAACTCGCTTTCGATCCGTCGCTCGATGTGAATGAAACCGCATCGATCGTGCTGGCCGCGAAACGCAGTGCGTACAAGGGAAAAAACAAGAAACATAAAGGACGTTCGGCAGTCTTCATTCTCGGCGGCGGTTCGCCGAAGAATTTCATATTACAAACCGAACCGCAGATTCAGGAAGTGCTTGGTATCGATGAACGTGGTCATGATTTCTTCCTGCAAGTGACGGATGCACGGCCTGACACGGGCGGTCTTTCGGGCGCCACGCCTGGTGAAGCAGTCTCGTGGGGCAAGGTTGATCCCGATCGACTTCCGGATGCAGTTGTGTGTTATCTCGATTCTACTGTGGCGCTTCCGCTCATAACGGCTTATGCTCTTACGCGTCACGAACCG
>DATEHX010000364.1:0-33188 GCA_035279345.1 Pyrinomonadaceae bacterium
CGCACGCGGCCCAAGTGGCTTTAGGAAAGAGTGGGCAACGCGAGTAACTATGGGGCTTCGGACACAGAATCTGGCATTGCCCGAGGGCGCCGGCAACCTGATTCAGAACTTGATTCATGAGCGAACAGGAATGTTCTTTGACAACGGCAAGAGCGACCTCCTGCTCGAGAAGTTGTCGCCGCTGGTCATCGAGCGGGGGTTTACTTCGTATCTCGATTACTACTATTTACTGAAATACGACACCTCCGCACGCTTCGAATGGCAAAACGTAATGAACGCGCTCTCCGTGCAGGAGACGTACTTCTGGCGCGAGTTCGATCAGATACGGGCGTTGGTCCAAACGTTAGTACCGCAGTGGCATGCTAAAAAAGGCAGTTCGACGCTGCGGATTTGGAGCGCCGCGTGCGCCACCGGTGAAGAACCGTTGACGATTGCTATTGCCTTGAACGAGGCCGGCTGGTTTGAACGCGCGTCGATCGAAATTGTGGCGAGTGACGCCAGTACCAAAGCGATAGAACGCGCGACGCAAGGTGTTTATAAAGAACGTGCTTTTCGCAATTTGTCGGCTGAGTTGCGCGAACGTTATTTCGAGCCGGAAGGTTCAGGCTGGCGCATCCGCAGCGACATACATTCACGAGTAAAGTGGTCGGTTGCAAACCTGATGGAAGAGGACCAGATCGCGCCACTGGCCGTAGCGGATTTTATTTTCTGCCGGAACGTTTTTATCTATTTCTCCGAAAACGCGATCGGCCGCGTGGTTCGATCGTTTGCCAGGTTTATGAAGCCTCCCGGTCATCTGTTTGTTGGCGCCGCCGAATCTTTGCTGCGGCTGACGACGGATTTCACCCTGAGCGAAGTTGACGACGCTTTTGTTTACACGAAACGCGAGAGAACACTCTGACTAATGGAGTATTAATGGATCGAGTGATACGAGTGGTGGTGGTCGACGATTCTGCCTACGTGCGTAAGGTAGTCAAAGAGATTCTCTCTCGCAGCCCGTTTCTTGAAGTGGTCGGAACGGCGCGCGACGGTAGCGAAGCATTGGATATGGTCGCGGAACTTAATCCTGACGTGGTCACGTGCGATCTGATCATGCCGGAACTCGATGGCGTCGGCTTTGTCCGCGAGCAGATGCAACGGCGGCCGGTGCCGATCATCATCATGAGCATCGCGAATGAGACTGCTGAAGCTGCGTTGACGGCGCTCGAAGCGGGAGCGATCGACTTTGTGCAAAAGCCAACGGCGCTGGCGAGTGAAAAGATCTTTGAAGTCAGCGCGGAGTTGATCGAGAAGGTGAAAGCAGCCGGTCATATCTCGCTCAACAGAATTCCGGCTTTGCCTCCACCGGAGAGGATGTCCATCAGTGAGCCGGTTACGAAGATCCCCGGAAGTCACTCGGTAGACCTGGTGGTGATTGGCATCTCGACTGGTGGGCCACAGGCGCTGAAACGATTGATACCGCAGTTACCGCAGGATTTTCCGGCTCCGGTGGTAATGGTGATGCACATGCCGGTTGGTTATACCGAGATGTACGCGGCAAAGTTGAACGAACAGTCGAATGTCGAAGTGCGGGAGGCGGCGGAGGGCGACGAAGTAAAACCCGGTTGGGTCTTTCTGGCGCCTGCCGGCCGTCACTTGTCGTTGAAGCGGAATGGAGGCGGCAAGATCGTTGTGCATCTCGATGCCCGGCCTTTCAACACGCTTCATAAACCCTCGGTTGATGTGTTGTTTCAATCGGCGGCGGAGGTCTATGGCAATCGGGTGTTGGGCGTCGTGATGACCGGAATGGGATCGGACGGAAAAGAAGGCGCGGCTTGGATTAAGTCGCAGGGTGGACTTGTCTTTACGGAAGCTGAGAGCAGTTGCGTGGTGTATGGTATGCCAGGTGTAGTTATGGAAGCCGGACTGAGTGATAGAAGCGTTCCTCTTGAAAACATGGCCCGCGCCATTAGTGAGGTCGTATGAACCCTAAGGTTCTGATCGTCGATGATTCAGCGCTTTCGCGCCGCACGTTGCGGCGGATTCTCGAAGCCGCTGATTACCCGGTGGTGGAAGCGGAAGATGGAATGACGGCGCTGGAGGTCTACTTCCTCGAAAAACCGAGTCTGGTGTTGCTGGATCTGGTTATGAAGGGCATGTACGGGATTGATGTGCTCGTGAAGTTGCGTGAGATGGACCCAAAGGCGCTGGTCGTGATTGCGAGCGCCGACATCCAAAGTTCGACGCGCAAGATGGTTGATGAAGCAGGTGCTCTCGGTTTCATCAATAAGCCATTTGTTTCCGAACAAGTGCTTACGGTCGTGGCGGCTGCTCTTGCGGAAGGAGCTACCAGTGAAACTAACTGAGCGACAGAGCGACGCACTTTCCGAACTCATCAACATCGCTTTCGCGCGCACGGGAGCGGCCCTTTCGGAATTGACCGGGCATCGCGTGATGCTCAATCCGCCGGAGGTCGCCATTTATCGCACTCAAGAGTTGCGCCCGGCGTTGGCGAAGTTTGTTCCCGGAGATGTCGCTTCGATTCATCAGGTTTTTGCCGGACCGGTCGCTGGCGATGCTTTGTTACTGCTGAACTACGCAGGTGCCGTACAACTCACCGAATTGCTCACAGACGGAAACAATGCGTCTGCTTTTCTCGACGAATCAGCGCGAGAGGTATTGACGGAGGTGGGCAACATTCTCTTGAATGCGTCTCTCGGGATGTTTGGAAACCTGCTGAACGTTCACGTCACCTTCTCCGTGCCCCGCCTTCATCTCGAGACACTGGATGAATTGCTCGCGTCGATAACGACAGGCAAAACCGAAATGCATTACGCCCTAGTGATCTACACGGCGTTTCAGATTCGCGACAGTTCGGTGAAGGGGTTTCTGGTCATTGTATTGAGTGTTGATTCCCTCGATCGCCTTATTCAAGAAGTTGATGCCTGGGAGGCGCAGCAGAGCAAGTGACCACCAGCTCCAAGGAGACATTACTCAACGTTGCTGTTCTGCATTGGATGCACGACCTGGCGGCGCAGGGGATCATTACCACTGATAACGAGTTGAATGTCGTCGAATGGAACCACTGGATGGAGGAGCACACGGGAAAGCGGGCCCTTGAAGTAATCGGTACTAATCTACTCGAGCTATTTCCGGAATTGAGTGCGCGCCGTCTCAATCGCAATTACAAATGGGCGCTTGAAGGTCAGGTGCGAGTGTTGTCGCAAGCGCTGCACGGTTATTTGCTTGCGATGCCGGTTGTTTCTGCCGAGCACGGGTATGAGCAGATGCAGCAAGCAGTGCGAATCTCGCCACTGCGTCATGATGGAGAAATAATCGGCACGCTCACGATTATCGAAGACGTTACGGAACGTGTGGCGCGTGAGGCTGAGTTGCAAGCGCAGATTGAAGCGCGCTCGCGGCTTTTGTCGAGTGAGAAGTTAGCGCGCAACGAAGCGGAGCGGGCGAATCGTTTGAAGGATGAATTTCTCGCCACGATCTCGCACGAACTGCGTAATCCGTTGAACGCGATCCTGGGTTGGTCACACATGTTGCGCCTCGGCAAACTCACTCCGCCCAATGTAGAACGTGCAGTCGAAACGATCTATCGCAATGCAAAATCGCAGGCGCAGTTGGTTTCCGATCTGCTCGATGTGTCGCGCATTATTTCCGGAAAGCTGCGGCTTGACGTGCGTCAGGTTGATCTACTTTCCATCGTCAATGCGGCGATAGATTCGATTCGTCCTGCTGCTGAAGCGAAGAGTATTCGTCTGCAAACGATGCTGGATCCGGCGGCTGGTCCGATCTCGGGCGATGCGGATCGGTTGCAGCAGATTGTTTGGAACCTGTTGACGAATGCGGTCAAGTTTACGTCGAAAGGCGGCCGGATACAGGTGAAGGTTCAGCGTGTCGATTCGCACGCCGAGATCGTGGTGAGTGATTCGGGTGTGGGCATTAACAAGGAGTTTCTGCCTTACGTGTTCGATCGTTTTCGGCAGGCGGATGCAAGCATTACGAGAACGCAGGGTGGGCTGGGCCTTGGGCTTTCGATTGTTCATCAACTCGTCAACCTTCACGGTGGCAGTGTGAGCGTGCACAGCGACGGCGAAGGAAAAGGCGCTACCTTCACGATCAGTTTGCCGTTTGTCGGTATCATTAGTAGTCAGAAGGAGACTGAGGCTGCGAGTGCAGTCCACAGTGATGAGATAGTGACGTTGGATGGCTTGCCTTCGCTGAAGGGTTTGAAGGTGCTCGCGGTTGATGATGAGGCAGATACGCGCGAACTGATTCGCGAGGTGCTGAAGGAGTGTGGTGCGGAAGTGATACTTAGCCGTTCCGCTGCCGAAGCTCTGGAAGCGCTCGAACAACACAAGCCTGACATTCTGATCAGTGATCTGGGAATGCCCGATGAGGATGGTTATTCACTGATCACAAAAATACGTGCGCTGCCGTCCGAACGCGGCGGACACATTCCCGCAGCCGCCCTCACCGCCTACGCGCGCGCCGAAGATCGCATGCGCGTCCTACGCTCCGGCTTTCAATTTCACCTACCCAAACCAGTCGATTCCGCTGAGTTGGTGACGGTCGTCGCCAGCCTCGCCGGCCGCGCTTACAAGACGTAGACAAGATTTACAGGACTTACATGATTTTCTTAAAGAGTGGGGACGTCACACCTCCCTAAGATCGAATCTTGTAATTTTTGTAAATCCTGTCGAGTTCGTTTGGATTTCGCGGGATTGTTGATATGCTTGCCGCCGCACAATACCCAAAATATGTTAGAGAACTCTGGTTCGCTCAATATCTTCGTAATTCTGAGCATCGGCCTCGTCTATGGCTTGAAACACGCCACCGAGGTCGATCACGTCGTCGCGATCACCACGATCGTTAGCCGGCACAAAAACGTTTTTCGTTCGTCAGTGGTTGGCGCGCTTTGGGGCATGGGCCACACCGCGTCGCTATTGGTCGTCGCGGTGATCGTGTTGTCGTTGCGGATCACGATCCCGGAGCACGTGAGCGCGTGGCTGGAATTTGGCGTCGCCCTGATGATCATTGGTTTGGGAATCAGCGCACTGTGGCGAACGTTGCGAAAGAGCGATCACGTTCACGTACACCAGCATAGTCACGACGGCGTCTCGCATACTCACGTTCACTTTCACGAACATGAGACTAAACACGAGCCCGCCACTCAGTCGCATCATTCGCATAACGTGTCGCGCGTCGGTTGGAAGCCTGTGTTTGTCGGCATGGTCCACGGCCTTGCCGGATCGGGTGCGTTGACGCTGCTCGTACTCACACAGATCAGTTCGCCGTGGCTCGGCCTTTTGTATGTGTCGACGTTCGGCTTTGGATCAATCGCGGGCATGCTCCTGATGTCCGCTTTAATCGGTTTACCTTTCGCTATCGCCTCAGCGAAATTGACTCACATCCATCATGGACTGCAAACAGCGGCCGCCGTGCTCAGCATTTGTTTTGGCGTTTGGTACGCCTTCAGAGCTGGCGCAGGCACGCTGTTTTAATCGCTGAAGGAAATCCCCCATTGAACCACCTACTCAAAGGAGAACACTCATGATCCGAAAGAACCATTACTTCACGTTCGCGTTGTTTTTGCTCATTACCCTTATCTCTTGCGGGACGGCACTCGCCGATCCGCCGACTATTTCGATTGCCGAAGCACGTAGTCTGCCGTTGGGAACGGTGGTCACGATTGACGGCTCTGTCACTGTACCTTCCGGCGCCTTCAGTTCGAGCACTTTCGATCAAGGCTTTGCGATTCAGGATCGAACTGCCGGTATTTACGTCAGCACGCCTGACAATCTCGGTTTCGCGCCGCGGCAACAGGTGCGCGTAACGGGCACACTCGCCGACACCGTGTTGCCAGGCCTGCTGGTCCTGGTAGATGTAACCGCCGTCAAAGCTCACGGCGCTGGTCCAAAGGTGCATGCGCAACCGGTTGCGACCGGAGACGTGGGTGAAGCTACCGAAGGATCACTCGTCCGTCTCACCGCAACGATTACGCAACCGATCATTAACGACCTGCCGTTCGGATTCATCATTTTCGTCAACGACGGCTCCGGCGAGGTACACATCTTTGTTTCTGCCTCGACGGGGATCGATGTGAGTGGTCTGAGCCCCGGTCAGACGATCGAGGTGACGGGGTTCAGCGGCGAATTCGCCGGTTCATTCGAAGTCGATCCACGGTTTCAGAGCGACATCAGAGTCCTGCCGTGAGTTTGCCAGCAGTGCCTCGTATCTCGTAATCTTACGCGCCACAAAATAACGGGATAGAGGAGCAAAATGATTCTTCGCGCGACGTCCGTCGCGGGCTTCATTGTCTTCGCGGGGATTGCCTGGCTGCTGTCTGCCAACCGCCGCAAGATTGCCTGGAAAACAATCGCCTGGGGAGTTGGTCTCCAACTCCTCATTGGTCTGATTGTTTTCCGGCTCCCCGTGTCGCACAGAGTCTTTCTCTGGCTCAACGACGCCGTGCTCGTCTTACTCAATGCGTCGCGAAGCGGTTCGACATTTCTGTTTGGACCACTCGCGGCCAGTCCCGGCGAGCAGGGATCGGTCGGCTTCATTCTCGTCTTTCAAGTCCTGCCGGTCGTGATCTTTTTCGCCGCCTTTACGGCGGTGCTTTATCACCTGCGCCTGCTGCAAGTACTCGTACGGCTGTTTGCCAAACTCTTCCATCGCACGATGAAGATCAGCGGCGCCGAAGCTCTCTGCGGTTCCGCCAACATCTTTGTCGGAATGGAATCGGCACTCGTCGTGCGGCCGTATCTTGACACGATGACGCGCTCGGAGTTGTTGGTCGTGTTGGCGACCGGAATGGCCACAGTCGCGTCGAGCACGCTCGGAGTTTACGTCGCGTTTCTCGCCGGTGTGTTTCCGCAAATCGCCGGTCACTTGATCTCGGCTTCGATCATTGCGATTCCCGCTTCGGTTGTTGTCGCGAAATTGCTTGTTCCGGAAACCGGCACACCGTTGACGAGCGAAGGTGTGCCGCCGGAAGACGAATCGAGCCGGTCGAAGAATTTGATTAGCGCGATCATCGAAGGCTCGATGGATGGACTGAAACTCGCCGCCGGAATCACCGCGCTGCTGATCGCGATCCTCGGGCTGGTTGCGCTGGTCGACAAAATACTCGGCGCGGGCAGCTCGTGGCTGGGGATGAGTGAGCCGCTTTCGTTTGTCAGGATTTTGAGTTGGGTGTTTTATCCGTTCGCGTTTCTGCTCGGAGTTTCACCGGCCGATGCTCCGGTGGCCGCGCGCTTGTTGGGTGAACGAGTCATACTCACGGAAGTATTTTCTTACAACCATCTCGCGGAGCTAATCTCCAGCGGACAGATCACCGACCCGCGAACAGTAGTGATTCTGAGTTACGCGCTCTGTGGTTTTGCGCACGTAGCAGCACTGGCGATCTTTGTCGGTGGCACGGCGGTGCTTGCACCGTCGCGGCGCGACGATCTTGCGAGCCTCGGTTTGCGAGCATTGTTGGCTGCGACATTGGCGACGTTGATGACCGGTTGTGTCGCGGGAATGTTTAGTAGCAGTGGAGCGGTGACGCTCCTGCGGTAGTAAAGGGACAGGATTGCAGAATGGACAAGATTCGCGTCGCATTGCGTTGTTCCGGGTTGGTCAAGAGATTTACTGACGTAACCGCCGTCAACGGGCTCGATCTGGAAGTGTTTGCGGGTGAGTGCTTTGGTTTGCTTGGTCCAAACGGCGCCGGCAAGACGACCACTATCGAGATACTCGAAGGCTTGACGCCGGCGAATGAAGGTATCGTCGAGCTACTGGGCCAGAACTGGAACGGTGGCGACAATCGTTCGCTGCGCGAACGTATCGGCGTGCAGTTACAAGAGACGCAACTCGCAGAGAAGGTCACCGTTGAAGAAACTGTGCGGCTGTTTCGCAGTTTCTACCAGCGCGGTCACGGCGTTGACGAAGTAATTCGCACTGTCGGTCTCGACGAAAAACGAAACGCGCGCGTCGGGAAACTTTCCGGTGGACAGAAACAACGGCTCGCAGTTGCGTGCGCACTCGTAAGCGATCCGGAGCTCCTGTTTCTCGATGAGCCGACAACCGGACTCGATCCGCAAGCACGTCTCTCGCTGTGGGACATTGTCGAGAAGTTTCGCGAGGGCGGCGGCACGATTCTGCTCACGACGCACTACATGGAAGAGGCAACGCGTCTCTGCGACCGCGTCGCAATTATGGACCACGGAAAGGTGATCGCGCTCGGAAGTCCCGCGGAACTGATCGAATCGCTCGGCGCGGATCAAGTCATTGAATTCAGCGTGACGAATTCATTGGCGGAAGACGCGCTGACAAATCTTCCCGCCGTCACGAATCTGCACAAACGCGGCGATGTTCACGCGCTCACCGTTTCGGAGATCGGTGTCGCGCTGCCTGCCTTGCTCGGGGAGATAAAGCGGCAGCAGTCGGAAATCGTCACGCTCACCACGCACCAGGCGACGCTGGAGGATGTGTTTGTTAGCTTGACCGGGAGAATGTTGCGCGATGGCTGAAGCGAAAGAAACATCGATTACCAAACCTGGGATATCCAAACCCGAGAAGACCAAACCCGGTGAGCTGAAGTCTCGGAAATTTCATCCGCTGGTTGAGTTGACGCTGACGCGTGTGCGCGAGTTCCTGCGCGAGAAAGAAGCCGTGTTTTGGGTGTTCGTGTTTCCGGTGTTGATGACGTTTGCGCTCGGGATCGCGTTTCGCAATACAGCACCGGACAAAACCCTCGTGGCGGTTGAAGCTCCAGCCGGCGCAACGGATCCGAAGGTTACTGAGACGGCCAACATTTTGTCTCAGTCTGCTGACGTGACCGCAACAGTGTTGAGTCCGGACGAAGCCACGCAGGCACTGCGAAGCGGTAAGGTATCCATCGTCGTCAAACCGCGGAACGATTCGTTCGAGTATCGCTTCGATCCGACTCGGCCGGAAAGTCGCACGGCGAGGTTACTCGTCGACGACGCGTTGCAACGCGGCAAAGGGCGAACTGACGTCGCGAGAGTTGGTGAAGAGAAGGTCACTGAACCGGGCGCTCGTTACGTGGATTTTCTGGTGCCTGGTTTGATTGGCATGAACCTGATGGGCAGTGGATTGTGGGGCTTGGGATTCACTGTCGTCATTGCGCGCTCGCGCAAGATTCTCAAACGTTTTGCTGCAACGCCGATGCGGCGTTCGCATTATCTGCTTTCGTTCATGCTCTCGCGGCTCGTGTTTCTCGTGCTTGAAGTCGCGGCGGTGATCGTCTTCGCTGCGGTTGCTTTTGGTTTTACAGTGCGCGGCTCGTGGTTGAGTCTGATTTTAGTGACGATACTCGGAGGGTTTACCTTCTCGGGAATCGGATTGCTCGTCGCCGCTCGACCGACGACGATCGAAGGCGTGTCGGGCTTGATGAACTTCATCATGCTGCCGATGTGGTTACTCTCGGGAACGTTCTTTTCATCGGAACGGTTTCCGCAAGTGCTCCAACCGTTCATTCAAATCCTGCCGTTGACCGCACTGAACAACGTGCTGCGAGCGTTGATGAACGAAGGTACTTCGCTCTCGGCGAACTGGATGCCGATCGGGATACTGCTGTTCTGGTTTTTAATCAGCTTTGTGGTGGCGTTGAAGATCTTTAAGTGGCAGTAATCAGTTTTTCGACAGCCGTATCCAGTTCTCGACCACTTTGTTACCTTGCGGATAAGTGCGCCAATAGTGTTTCAGGCGTTCTTCAACTCGATCTTTCTGCGTCGAACGAGCGATGACCTCACGCGCGAGTGTATCGTTGCCATTAACCGACAGAGCCAGCGCCTCGAGTGAAGCAATCTGCAGTTTGAGCGTCTCGAACTCTTTGGGAAATTTCTCTTTGCGCTTATTGGTGGCTTCGACGAACTTGTCCGTGTTGCCACTCAATGCGGCCGCGAGTTGGACCATCTCAATCTCGATCGTTCCTCCACCCATGGCAAACGCTTTTTCAGCAAAAGTAATGCACGTGTTGTAGTCGCTGCGACTCAGTGCACCGAAGGCTTTTTGGTCGTAAGCCATAAACAACCCTTCCGGCCAAAGATCGTCTGCTTTGAGCAGGACCTGATCCGCGATGGCTTCCGCCTCAGCCCACTGACCGAGCCTGAGATAGGCGTCGCCTAAGTTCAGGCGGATTGAAATGTCTTCCGGATCCCTGGAAAGATACTCTTTGAGAAGGTGTCTTGCGGTTCTGTAGTGGCCTTCTTCGTGGAACTTGTTGCCAAGCCAGCCGATATATACGGTAGGTTGGCTGCGCACGAACTCGACCAGTAACGTATTCAATTTATGAAGTTCGTCCTCCGGCGCGTTGTCGAGAATCAGGCCGATGCGGCCGACGAGAATTTGCGTCGGAGTGAGTGTGCCGTCGGCTTCGGCGCGATCGATAATTTCTCTCGCCTGTGTTATGGCCGCTTCCACGCCACCCTTTTCGAACTCCGGCTTAAACTCGACCATGCGGAGGTACTCAGGTATTTCCTTTATCGTGTTAACGCCCATCATCGCCGAATTAAGTTGGTAAGCCACCGTACCGTATTCATTGGTGTCGCCGCCTATCGTGCCGGGTAGAACCTCAATGGTCCTTGGCATTCGTCCACGCCAAATCCTGACCTTAACTTTTTGATCGGGAGTCTTCAAATAAAATTCGCGAGCCTTGTAGTAGGTCGAATGATCGACGACTGTAAACTTGCCGTACTTGCTTAGCAGATCCATCACCTCAATTCCGGCTTTCGCTAACTGGCCTTCCGGGTCGACCTCGATTATTCGGACGCCGAGTTTTGGCGGCTCGCGGTTGCCCTCCGGTAGCTCATACCGTGGAGACTGCGCCAACGAAGACGCGCAACCGGCCAGCATTACGCTTAGCAGAAAAGGTAACAACGAGCGACGAGGAACAAAACTGCGATTGGGCATACGGGTTTTGAAAACTCCATGGATGAATGTTTGTGAGTGAGGGTAACGCAGGGCGAGCCGTATGATTCGGGCTCAAACAATCAATAGCCGAACGGTGGTGAGCTTGTCAATAAATTTAGATTGTCGCCTAATAAGTACGCGTTAGGAGGGGCGATGAGCCTTGGATAAAACTGCTGAATTGGCCGCGGTGTTTCTGGAGAACGCGTGCGGCGATCCTCTTTTGGCGAATGGTCCCGCCGCGCATGCGCGACGCTCGAATACCGCGTTGCGCATGTTGAAGCGGTATCCGGAGATCGCGGGCCACAGCATTCACACGGCAGTTGTGTGTGGTGACATTGAAGAAGTCGAACGCCTTTTGGCGAAAAGGCCAGAAGCGGCGTGCGAGCCGGGTGGGCCGCAGAGAAGGCGGCACCTCAAAGAACGCGAGCAGCTTTGGACGCCGTTGTTACACCTCTGTTATGGACGGCTTCCGTTAGCGGCTGCCGCTGATAACGCGGTCGCTATTGCACGCGTGCTGCTCGATCACGGGGCGAACCCGAACGATTACTTCGAAGTCGGCGACGGCCCGCACCGCTACACCGCGCTTTGCGGAGTTGCCGGCGAAGGCGAGGACGATGCGCCGCCTCATCCGCAAAGAAACGTACTCGCGCGTTTGTTGTTGGACCGAGGCGCCGATCCATACGACACGCAACTCTTCTATAACACTCATTTCCACGGCGATATACTTTGGATCCTCGAGCCGCTGTATGAAAGCGCCGCAAAGTCAGGCCGCCCGTTCGACTCGGATTCGGAATGGTCGGGAATCAGCCTCGGAGGTTATGGCCATGGCGCACGTTTTCTACTCACCGAAGCGATCGTCAATAACAATCTCGAACTCGCCGAGTGGCTACTGAAGCACGGCGCAAGTCCGAACGCGGCGCCGCCGCCACATCCCAACCAGCCTAAACATTCGTTACATGAAGAAGCACTTCGCCGTGGCAACACTGACATTGCCGATTTGTTAGTGCGTTATGGAGCAACGCCGTCGCAGTTTGTGCGCGATGGTGTTGACGCTTTTACAGATATCTGTTTGCGTCTTGATGAGAACGAAGCCCGCGCGCTAATCGCAGAACACCCGGAGTGTCTACGTTCCACCGTACCGATCTTCACCGCGGCTAAACGTGACCGTTCAGACGTTGTGGCGCTGCTACTCGATCTCGGCACGCCCATTGAGATTGCGGACGATACGCAGGTGCGGCCATTGCATGTTGCGGCGTATAGCAACGCGCTCAACGTCGCTCAATTGCTTATCGATCGCGGTGCGAACCTCGAAGCAGTCGAAAGCACCTGGAACAACACGCCATTCGGTTTCGCGACGTACGCGAACATGTCGCGCATGATCGAGCTTATCAGTAAGTATTCGACCGATGTGTTTCGACTTACCTGGACTGGAAACATAGAACGCTTGAAAGAAGTGTTGAGTGTGCAGCCGGAGTTGGCGAAACTCGCCGATGGCAGCACGCCGCTCATGTGGTTGCCTGATGACGACGGGCGTGCGATGGAAGCCGTTAAGCTGCTGGTTAGGTGCGGCGCCGATCCGGCCGTGAAAAGTAATCAAGGTTTGACCGCGGCGGATTACGCGAGAAAGTGGGCGTTGTATGACACGGCCGACCTTCTCGAGTTAGACAGGATTAACAAGACTGACAAGATAGACCACTAGGAAGTAGAACGAATTAACTCGTTCTTTCCTCCTTGATTGGTCTATCTTGTTTGTCTTGTTAATCCTGTCCATGGTTGCTGATGAGGTGCAGGCAATGAAAATAGCTACGCCCCGAATAGTACGTAGCACAGGAATGCGCGAGGGACCACTCGAACCGCTCTGGCCGCCATTTGTAGCGATGTTGGCGCTGGCGGGGTTGTATGGAGCACTGCCGCCCAGTCTGTTTGGTGGCGCGCCGCGCTGGTTGCTGGTGACAATAGTCGTGGGGCTGGCCGTGCCGCTGCTAATTCTGCATCACCGTCACAATCATTTTCTGAGTCAGGTGTTGGGCTACATTCTTAACAGCTTCGTGACGGTCGCGCTGATCGTTTCGCTGGGCTTCCTGATCGAGCAGGTGACAGAACACAAGGTGACGCCGCCGCAACTGTTGCGTTCCGCTGCCGCGCTTTGGGTTTCTAACTTTCTGGTCTTTGCTTCGTGGTACTGGCGCCTCGATGGAGGTGGACCACACCAACGCGCTATGACGCCCGGCCACACTGACGGCGCGTTTTTGTTTCCGCAGATGACGATGCACCCGGATGCGAAGAGTGCTGCGGGCGAAGAAGAGTGGGAGCCAAACTTCGTCGATTATCTGTTTCTCGCCTTCAACACGAGCACCGCGTTCTCGCCGACAGACGTGCCGGTCCTCTCACGTTGGGCCAAGCTGCTGATGATGATTCAGGCGATGATTTCGCTGCTGGTGCTGGCGTTGCTGGCGGGTCGCGCGGTGAACATTTTGTGAGAAAGAGAACGCGAGTATTGTTGTTTGCCTGCGTGGTCCTCGCGCTCCTGATTGCGCTTTGGGTGGTGCTGGCGCTGAATTGTCCGAGCGCTGGGATTGCGTTAACCAGCAGGGCCGCAAGTCTCCATCGTTTAAAGAACAGAACTACATTTCCGCAACCCGCCGACTTCGATTCGCGGGTAACGCTCGATGCCTTGCTGCAACCGGGCGACGACAGTAATCGTTGGTCAAACGATCGCGCCGCAAGAATTCAGGGCTTAGTGATCGACGTCGCGTATGCACGTCCCGAAGCCACGAATTGTTTCAACCCCTGCGGCCGCGACATTCACATCGTGGTTGCAAAACACAAAGACGCGGGTAAAAGCGAACAGCTCATCGTCGAGGTCACGCCGAGATTACGCGCATGGTCCGCGACTCACGGAATGGATTGGTCCGCGGAAACTCTGCACGCACAGTTAGTCGGCCACTGGGTAGAATTTGAAGGCTGGTTATATTTCGACGCCGGTCACACTGAAGAATCCGAGCACATAAATCCCGGCAACCCGGAGAACTGGCGAGCAACTGCCTGGGAGATACATCCCATCACAAAGCTCACTGTATTCAGATAAATGAGAAAAATTTTGATCCACCCCTGGCGCTACTTCTTTCTTGCCGTCTTTTCGTGCGCGCTTATCACTGGAGTGGTGCAGACCGCCAATGCCTGCTCTTGCGGTCCACAGCCGACTGTGCTCGATGCGTTTGATCGCTCTGATGAAGTAGTCATTCTAAGGGCCATCTCTGTCGAAAAGGCTGAAGATAACGACAAAGAACACTTCGTTGATGGCGTTCGCCGCACAACTATGGTTGTAGAGAAAGTCTTCAAGGGAAAGTTAAAGGTCAGAGAGCAAATAGTTTTTGGACAAGGCGGCGGCGCTGATTGCATCTGGACGTTTGATGAGAAGGCAGTCGGACAACAGTTTCTCTTCTACATCAACAGGCCTGAAAAACGTTCTGCTTCTGATTACCGGCCGTCCATAGAGGGGGGTCTATGGTTCGCGGTTGGTTGTGGTCGCTCACGCGGACTGGCCGGAGCGACTGAGGATTTGCTCTACCTTGAAAACATCAAAAAGCTCAGCGGTAAAACGCGGATTTCAGGGACTTTCGGTGGTTGGCAGAACCCGGACCTGGACGTCGAGAACAAACGAATCAAGATCATCGGCGCGAAAAAGACTTATGAAACGAAGACGGACGAGCATGGTGTCTTCGAGATTTATGACCTGCCTCCGGGCAAATACTTCATCGAACCCGAAACGCCGGACGGCTGGAAGCTTGCTCCGTACTTGCTTAGGTACTCGCCGAGCGTTGTGGGAAACGAGTATGGAAACCCGGAAATGAAAACGCCGAACCAAGTGGCGATTACGCTCGAACCCAAAAAGCACGCGAGTGTTAATTTTGCCTTCGAGCCAGATAACTTCGTTAGAGGTAGAGTGATTGGGCCAAAGGGAAAACCGATGGTGGGCGTTTGCGTTTCTTTGTTGCGTCCCAAGGCGTTAATGGGATCGTTTGACTGTACGGATGAGCAAGGTCGTTATCAAATCGCGGCGGTTTGGCCTGGCGAATACGTACTCGGCATAAACGAGGATGATAAACCTAGTGGCCAGGAGCCATTTCGCAGAATCTTTTATCCCGGTGTTTCTGAACGGGAGCGTGCCGTGGTGATCAACATCAGGCCGGGCGAGAATCTGGAGGACATGGATTTCGTTATTCCCAAGTTGGAGGAAACGATCATCATTAAAGGTATGCTGCGGTACTCCGACGGCGAGCCGGCTGCTGAAGAATGGGTGAAGTTTAAAGTTACAGACGGTGCTGAGAAGACTAATGATGAGGTCAATGAAAAGACCGATAGCGGCGGCCGTTTCACACTGACACTTTTGAAGGGGTTGACCGGTGAGCTTGCGGGAGAGGATTGGTTGTATCAGGGGCTTTTGAAAAATTGTCCAAAAGTGGACGAGCTGATTGCGAAGAGTGGCCACAACAACGTCACGGTTTACAGCAACGTGATCAAATTGACGGCCGAGCAAGACGTATACGATGTTGAGCTAACGTTACCGGTTCCGCGGTGTGAGAAAGCGAAACCGTAATGTCTTCCCGATCGAACGATACCAGCGTGGGCGATGCGTTTGGGTACTATTCATTATCCAACAGCCGCGTAGTATTCTCCGTGACACTCGGCGGCTGCGCCAACTCGTTTGTCCTGACTTGCTGCCGGCCAACACCGGGCATCGGCATGTTCGCGGAGGGAGGTAACGAACCGTACGCCGGAGCCGATCCCAGGGCTGACGTTTGCGCGGCTTGATTAATTGCTGGAGCCGACTTGTCGCTGAAGAGGCGTGCGTAGAGCATCATCGTGAGCGCGATGAAAAAGACTATAAACGGAACGATCATTGGCCCGCCATCGCCCTCCGCAATGCTGATGATCATGAAGATAGGGAAAAGAGCGCCGCTGAAGAACATTAACTTTGCGGCCCGGCGGATTCCCTTACGCCGTGGAGACATCGGATCGACCTGCGTCTGTTCCTTACGCTTCGCAGGCAAAGCGCGCCCGCCCGCAAGCCACTCCGCCAACCCGCTGAGCGCGAGGCCACACCTCGAGCAGAACCTCATCTCATCGGATATCTGTTGCTGACCACATTTAGGACAATACATAGGCTTCTAAGTTGAAAGGGATTCTAACCGAACCGAGGAGAGTACGGTAAGTGATTGCGTAAGGTTCGCATCTATTGAAGAAAAATGGAGGTTGCCGGCGATATTGGCCCGTGAAATGAATCAGGTTACAATCTGGGTCATGACACGACGAGTTCTACTATATCCGGGTGAAGACGGTTTCATTGTGGCGGAGGTCCCGAGTCTTCCTGGCTGCATAAGCCAGGGGAAAACGCGCGACGAGGCTCTCGAAAACGTTCGCGAGGCGATTTCGTTACATGAAGAGGTGCTGCGTGAGCGTGGCGAACCGTTACCGGTCGACCGAGTAGAGCTGGTCGAGGTCGCTGCTTGAGCAAATTGCCGGTGGTTTCTGGTGCCGAATGTATTAAGGCGCTCGGGAAAATAGGCTTTGAAGTATATCGGTAGCGCGGCAGTCACCTAGTCCTCGTTCGCAAGTTCCCACCTGCACAAACGACTATTCCCAATCACAAAGAGTTGGACCGGGGCACGTTACGCGCGATCATCAGGCAAACTGGACTGACGGTTGAAGAATTTGTGGTGTTGCTTTTATCTCGGCACTCTACAAGTTCATCGACGGATTGAACGATGCGTTTTCGAAGTGTTCGCGGCGCGGGTAGTGGAGTAAACTCGCCAAGAGCCGCGATGATGAAGAAAACGTAAAAGTAAGCGTCATTCGTCAGGAAGAAATCCATCAGCCCCAGCAGCGCCGACACCTCACACATGGCCCACGCAACAATATATCCTTGTTGGACCTGTTGAACCTGCCGCTGTTCGATGGCCTGGTTGATCAACTTGTTTTTGATCAGGAACGAGATCAGCGTGGTTGAAACTCCCACGGCGAGCAGCGCCAGAGACAACGTGCTATTAGGCTCAAGGTTTTCCGCCCGGTCCGCAAAATTTGTAAGTAGATACAAAAGGCCCACGTTAACGAGCAGAACGAGCCAAAGGATACGCACCGTGCGCATTCTCTGCTCGATGTTCATCTGCACAGTGTTCGGACCTGTCGATTCCGGTTTCATAGGTGTTCACTCTGGTTTCGTGTTGTTGTTGCCGTGCTAATCCGGTGATCCTTTTACGCCACCGCAGCATTCAGTGCAAGAAGAAACGAGCACACTTTTGAAGAGTTTACGTGGCAGCCCGCTGCTAGCCTCGGACCATGAAAAGGGAAACGAAGAGCAACGATGAAGTCGAGTCGCGGCAGGGCGGCGATTGTATGAGCGAGGGAGAAATAGACTACAACGTCATGGCAACGTTTCCTGCAAGCGATCCACCGTCGTGGACGCTCGGCGTCAGGCCGCACAAGACTTGTAGTGAAGAGTTTGATGGAGAGAAGCCGTCGCCGTACGACCCTTCCCATCAAAACGAACCGCCGGGTTGATCGAAAGCGATCTCCGCGGTGAAGAGGTGAACGTAATGGATTGGCTTGAGCAGATAGCCGGGGCGCTTTTGATGCTGCTCATACTGCTCGATGTATTCCTCACAGTCCTCTACGCACGCGCCGGCGCCGGTATTTTTAGTCCTCGAGTTGCCAGCCTCGTGTGGTGGTTTTTCAAGACTATTTCGCTTCCATTTGCACGAGCCCGCGGCTCGATCCTTTCGTTCTGTGGTCCAACCATTCTCGTGATGCTCGTTTTGGTTTGGGCTTCCGGCCTAACTCTCGCCGCGGGACTGATCGTTCATCCTGAACTCGGCACGTCAGTGCGAGCGACTAGTGGCGACACTCCACGCGACTTCATCACCGCAATGTATGCCGGAGGGAGTAGTGTCTCGATAGTCGGCGCGAGCGATTTCACGCCGCACACGGCGAGCTTGCGGATGATCTTTCTTTTCAACTCGCTCGTTGGTCTCTCGGTCACTTTTCTGACGCTGACCTACCTGATGCAGGTCTATACGGCTTTGAGTCACAGAAACACGTTGGGCCTGAATGTTCATCTCGCATCCGCCGAGACGGGCGATGCCGCCGAACTGATCACGCATCTTGGTCCGGAAGGGAAGTTTGAGACGGGTTACACGACTCTCGCCGCGTTGGCCGCGGACATGACGAAGGCGAAGGAGTCGCACCACTTCTACCCGGTGCTCGTCTATTTTCGTTTTCGTCAGCCGTTTTACTCAGTCTCTCGCTTCACACTCGTGTCTCTAGACGCCGCAACGCTCATCAAGAGTGCGCTGAGCGACAAAGAGTATCGCTGGTTGAAAAATTCCGGCGCGGTTGAGCAACTGTGGGATGGCGCGACGATGTTGTTGGAAACTATTTCGCATACGTTTTTGTACAGCGCGACGCGCAGTTCACCGCATGCGCCTGATGAAGATACCTGCGAACTGTGGCGCCGCCGCTATTTCGCCGCGTTGCGCACGTTGCGCCAGGCTGGTATCCAGACTGTTGATGACGAACAAGCAGGAGCGGAATACTATGTGAACTTGCGCCGGCAGTGGAATGACTACATCACTCACATGGGACCGATGTTGGCATATACTACAGAGGACATCGATCCGGTTGGTTACCGCGCCGAAATGTCTGACGAGCGGCAGTCGTTTGGGCGGCAGGCGTCGCACAGTCTGCAACCACACTTATAATGTCAGGTGAACATGAAGGAAGCACCACAACTCAATCACGCGCCGAAAGTAAGAACCACGCAGTTGCCTTCGGGACGGCCGATTCCAGTTCTCGGACAAGGAACGTGGCGAATGGGTGAAGATTCTTCGCGGCGTAAGTCGGAAGTTGCCGCCCTGCGGTACGGTTTGGATCTCGGCATGAACTTGATCGACACCGCGGAAATGTATGGCGAAGGTGGAGCGGAAGAAGTTGTGGCTGAAGTGATTGCCGATCGGCGTGAGGAAGTGTTTGTAGTGAGCAAGGTGTATCCGCACAACGCGACGCGGCGCGGAGCGATCGATGCGTGTGAAAGAAGTCTGCGGCGAATGAAGACTGACTACATAGATCTCTATCTGCTGCACTGGCGCGGCGACGTACCTCTTGCGGAAACAGTTGAAGCCTTCCAGCAGTTGAAAGAAACGGGAAAGATCCTCGAACACGGCGTGAGCAATTTCGACGTTTCAGACATGGAAGAATGGATGGCGCTGCCTGGCGGAGCTGAGGTTGCGACAAATCAGGTGTTGTACAACCTCGCTACTCGTGGGATTGAGTGGAGCTTGATACCGTGGAGCCGGGAGCGGCGCATTCCGATCATGGCGTACTCGCCGGTAGCGCAGAAGTCAGCCGAGCAGAAGCGGATGTTCAACGATCGCAATCTGAAATCTGTTGCTGCTGAACACGACGCCACGCCTGCACAGATCGCGCTCGCGTGGGTGCTTCGCGAGCCTGATATTATTGCGATTCCGAAAGCGAGCCAGCCGCAACACATTCGCGAGAACCGCGCGGCGTTGGACATCGAACTCACGGCAGAAGACCTCGCGAAGATCGACAAGTCGTTCCCACCACCGAAGCGAAAGATTCCGCTCGAGATGCTCTAAACGTGGATGACAGCAATTGTGGGTAGCACGGTTCGCTTGACGAGGTTAGCTCCTTTGTAACAACTCGCGTCTGCGGATTAAATGTCCGTCGTGCGCTTCTCGTCATACATCGCTTTTATTGCTACCGCAATGATCTCTGTCTGGCTGTTCGGCCCGGCTCCGCAACCGGAAACGAATTACGGGTGCGTGAGTTTGATGGAAGTGTTGTCGAGTCAACCGCCAGTGAAGGTCGAGCCCGCGCCCGTTCCGGAAAGAGAAGAGCCGCAACTCCTCGACATCTTTCGGGAGGAAAACATTTCTTACAACGGCTATGAGATGAAACATCTCACTGAGAAGATCAGTGACGAGCGGGTTCGCGATCTTGAAGTCTCTTATGCCGCGCTTATGAAGAACAACCGGCGGCTGCTCAAGTTTGAGGGAGTTTATTTCTGGTCCGGTAATGTCACTGAGTTTGGGTTGTTCGATCTGCTCGGAAACGGTTCTCAGCAGTTCATCATTTCGCAAACGGCGCCTCGTGGTGGCAGGCATTGGGTTGTTAGTGTTTCCCCGCAGGTTCGCGTGCTCTTCGACAGTTGGGACTACGATGTCGGCAGAGAAGAGTTCAACGTGATCGACATCGACAAAGACGGCGTTTACGAGATCGTGCTGCCCGTCACGGCCTTCTACGACATGCAGGACAAGATGTACATCGGCGAGATTCCACTTCCGGAGATCATCTTCAAGTACGACGCGAAAGCAGGGAAGTACCTGCCGGCGAATCATCTCTTTCTCGACTATGCTCTGCACGGCATCAATGAAGACATCGCGAAGCTGGTCACTGCAGACGAGCGCAACTATCTCTCACGACGGCTCGCAATCCTGCTGCGTTATGTTTACGCGCGCAAAGCGACGTCCGGTTGGGACTTCTTCGAGCGCGAGTATCAACGGCCGGACAAAGAAGAGATAAAAGCCAGGATCAAGTTGGTGCTCAAACGGTCGCCGGTGTACAACGATCAGACGCGATAACCGTCTCCGCAAACCGCTCCATCTCTTCCAATTGCGGACTGCACTGCAACAGCAACAGGTCCACTCCCGCGTCTTCAAATTGAGCAACGCGCGTTGCGACCTGATCCGGCGTGCCTACCAGTCCCGAACGAAGACCACGATTCGAAACGCTGTAGTCTTCGAGCGAAACCTGTTGCTCGAGCCGCGTTCCCGCCAACCATTGCTGATAATTTTCGTAACCAGCCGCGAACTGTTGTACGTTTGTGATTCGTTCGAGCTCACGTTTCGCCTCAGTCTCCGTGTCACGCACGATCGCATACGCCGCCACGCCAAACTTCATCGGTGGCAAGCCCAACCGTTCTCTGCGTTCGGACATGTCGCGAACCTTCTGACGAACACGCGACGGTTCGTCGCCGTGCATCACGTACGCATCGCACCAGCGCGAGATCAGATCTTTGGCTGCCTCGGATTCGCCGCCCGCATAGATCGTCGGTCGTGGCCGCGTCGTGGGTTTCGGTTGTAACACCGCATCGTCAACGTGATAGTACTTTCCCGCGTAGGAAAAATGATCTTCCTGCCACAGGCGTTCGACGATCTCGAGCCACTCACGCGTGCGCGCGTAACGATCGTCGTGCTGTTCGAACTCGACGCCGTACTTCCGCGCCTCGTCAGCCCACCATGACGACACGACATTCAACGAAAGCCTGCCGTTGCCGCCGATGTGATCGATGTTTGCGGCCTGCTTTGCGAGGAGCGCCGGCTGGTGAAACGTTGGACGCACTGCGACCATCAACTCGAGTGTCGTGGTGACCGCGGCCAGTGCCGCGGCGGTGGACCACGCATCGAGCGAAGGCGCTTCGACGCCCTTGATGTCGTTGAGATTGAGTTCGGCAATCAACGTCAGATCGTAGCCGAGTTGTTCGCTCCGGCGCGCCAGTTTGCTGACGTAGTCCCAACTCGCTTCCATTCCTTCGTCTTCGACGTTTCTCAACCAACCGCCGAAAACCGGGAGCCAGTAACCGTAGCGCATCGTCTTATCTCCTCTTGTAAAAAGTCGACCAGCCGCGCGTGTGGATCAAAGCCGATCACGCGCGGTGCATCAGCGACAAAGTTGGAAAGCGCATTGATGTCGTAATAGAGCAACGAACCGTCGCGATCGTCGATGATGTACTCGACGCCGCCAACGTCGATCTGCGCGGCCTGGACGATTCGCTCCACTGCCTTGATGACGTCGCGTGGTGGTCCAAACGCCTCGACACGCAAGCCCGAACGCGGCGCATCAACAGGACACGCGGCACGCGTCAGTTCAACTCCGTCCGTGGTTTGGCAAATGTCGGCAGGACAGAGGTTGAACGTGTCGCCGGTGGTGAAGACGTTGATTGCATAGAGATACTTGCCGCCGAGTGTTTCAACGCGCGTGATGTGCCCGTCGCGTGGCGGAATGAACTCCTGGACCAGCGCTGTTTGATCGACACCGAGATCGAGTTTGCCGTTGTCGACAGCGTTTTTCAGTTGCTCGCGCGAATCAAAACGAACAATGCCTGCGCCACTGCCGCCGATGTTGGCTTTCACCACGATCGGAAAGCGCAGACCTTCCGAGGCTGCGACGGCCAGCGAAGGAGAGTTGATCACTCGCGCTTTTGGATAGGGCAGGTTGAGTGATTCCAGTAACGAGAGTTGGCGCGCCTTGGAGATCTCGATAGCGAATGCCTTCTCACCGTTGACGACTCGCGTGCCTAAACTCTCGAGATGGTTCAGATATTGGAGTGTGTAGAGAATTCCGTGGCCGTGGCCGCGGAGGTGCGCAGACGGGCTCATCCGATTGAACAGCACCGTGTAAGCTTGGTCGGCGTCGCTCGGGTCGTAAGCATGGCGAGTCGCATCAAGGGTGACGTAGGGAACGGCTCGTCGATCGAGTTCCGCGAAGAGCGGCCGGAACCAATCGGGATGCTCGTAGTAAATGGCTAACGTGTCTGGATCGTTCATCACTTTTCCTTTCGGCTTGGAGTTGCGCGCAACAAAAAAGGCCGCTCAAAAGAGCGGCCTGGTGAATGCTGATGATTGCTTTAAATCTAGATCACATACACAGTCCGCTCATTTGACGGCTTACAACAACACATACAAGCACACATCTGATCGCCCTTGTTAACAGCGACAATCATTTGCGTGGACCGTGTCGAAATCATTTCGTGTCTTCCGAAGGCCCTAAACTACTCCAGCCCCCGCGACGGTGTCAATGATGAATCAGTTTTGTGCCTCTTGTGGCTATCGTCGTAGATGTCGAGGTTGACATCCCTCCTGCCGCAAACGTATGGTTCACGCGATAATCGCCCGTTGACCTCAACCCTACACAAACGGAGAAGTGTATGATCAGGAAAACTTACCGGCGCTTGCTGCTCTTACTGTCGCTGCTGCTCATAACGGTGGCCCTCAGTTCCGGTTCCGCGCCACAGACTGCGGAGTGCGCGAATGCTACATGCGGCACGTTACTGCCCATCTGGACCTATTACACAGATGCTTCCAGGACCGTCGCGTGCGGCACTTACGATTGGTGTTCGAACACTCAAGACGGATGTGTCACGGAGTTCAAGTCGTCCCGTCGTGAAATTTGCTGGAACTGCAACTAAGCCGCAACGTCCCGACCCCTGGCTTGAAAACAAACCCTGTCCTTATCGCAAAGGGCAGGGTTTTTAATTCAGGACTATCGTTGATGACGATCCGCGACGTACAATTAGCCGCGTAGTCAAGCGCGGATAAGTTTTGAAGATTCCTTACCTCATATGGCTCTGTTAATCACCTGGTTTCCGCTGTTTTATATCATAGGCGCAGTGGCCTTCTGGCTCACTTACAGATCCGGATCCCTGAAACGAGACCTTTGGTTGGGACTAGCGTGGCCGATGGCCGTGCCTGTGATTGCATCCCTCTCCATCACCCGGCGCATGCGCGCAACACTTGAACAGCGCAGCGCATCGCGTCTTCAGGCGCAGGCCAGGCAGGAGTCTGAGTTGCTCGCGCAGGAGCAGCGCTTCATCGGCTACGCCTCGGAGGGTACTGCCCAATGGATGACCGACGAAGTTCCTAACGAACAAAAGAATTCTCAACAAAGTTCTTGACACGATCCGTGGACCTGCTTTATACAAGTCTCCCTTTGCGCGCGGAGCGAAGTGCGCAAGACTGAGGAAGATCATTCGATGACGAGCTGGAACAACATAGAACCTACGGCCAAACGGCAACTCAAACCCACGTACCTGGTCGTGTGCGCCGGTAGCCGGCGAATCACGCATTAATTCAGCGGGAGCGGACTCCCGCTCCCAAATCTCAAAGAAAACTCAAGAGAATTGCAGGAGCGGGCAGCTTCCCTCGGAAGCCAAAAGCCCGCTCGTTTAGTTTTTGACGAGGGGTAGAACTACACTTACAACGGAGATAGAAAATGCCTTACGAGAAACTAACAATCGGTGGCGCTCAGCACGACGTACTGTCCTGGGCCAACCATGAGTTCAGCATTGAAGAGCAAAACATGCTGCGCAACGTTTCGCGCTTGCCATGTCTGTTCAAGCATGTGGCGCTGATGCCTGATGCGCACCTCGGCGTCGGGAGCATGGTTGGTTCGGTGATCGCTACCAGGGAAGCAGTGATTCCCGCAACCGTTGGTGTTGATATCGGCTGCGGAATGATGGCGTTGAAGACCCCTTTCAAGAGCCATATCCTCGACGGCAAGTTGAAAGATTTGCGACTCGCAATCGAGGAAGCAATTCCGGTCGGCTTCAACCAGTACAAGGAGTCAGTTGACGAGTCTTCGTACTGGGAAGGCTGGAACGACTTTGCCGATTTGCACCAGGGCGTTCGCGATCGTAAAGCGAAAGCCATGCAGCAGCTCGGCACGCTCGGTGGCGGCAACCATTTCATCGAAGTTTGTCTCGACACGGAAAACTTCGTGTGGTTGATGCTCCACTCGGGTTCGCGCAACATCGGCAAGGAACTCGCCGACCGTCACATCTCGACCGCGAAGTCGTTGTGGAAACTGTCGGAGCTTCCGGCGCCCGATCTCGCTTATTTCATTCAGGGCACACCTGAGTTTGCTGCTTACTGGAAAGACCTGAAGTGGGCGCAAGGCTACGCGATGAAGAACCGCGAGATCATGATGACACGTTTGCTGAAGGTATTTAACAAACTGTTCAATCACCGTCAGCCGTTCAAACCCGAGATTCAGGTTAACTGTCATCACAATTACGTTGCGCTCGAAGAGCATTACGGCGAGCAAGTTTTCGTCACGCGCAAGGGCGCAATCAATGCCGGCAAAGACACGTACGGCATCATTCCCGGATCGATGGGCGCGAAGTCGTTCATCGTGAAAGGACGCGGCGCGGCGGAGAGTTTTCATTCGTGTTCTCACGGTGCGGGCCGCAAGATGTCGCGTGGCGCGGCCAAGCGCGCGTTCTCGGCCGAAGATCTGGCGCGTCAGACCGCGGGCGTTGAATGCCGCAAGGACACAGGCGTGCTGGATGAAATTCCGGGCGCTTATAAATCGATTGAAGCGGTGATGAAAAACCAGGAAGACTTGGTGGAAGTTGTCGCGGAGATCAAGCAGGTCGTTTGCGTGAAGGGCTGAAGCGTGAGCCTCAGCCCCTCACTAAACTTTGAACTCACTACGCAGCGCGTGCGGGCCGGTTGACTAAAGCTGGTTTCGCTGGAACCGGCGCCTTCACCCGCGACAACGCCGACCGGATTTCTCGCCAGTGGATCGAAATGTCGGCGAAGACCATCGACAGCGCCAGGCACGACCAGATGATTGCCTGCACGATTTCGATGCCGAGTTGTTCCCAACCGGTGACTCCCATCACAAACCGCGCGGCAATGAAGACGAGCGCGACGGCGTAACTGCGTGTGGCCCACTGCCGGTGTAATGCGATCTTGCGCCTGACCGCGAACAGCAGTGCGAGCAACGTGGTGCCCATCAACATCGTGGCGTCGACGATGCCGAGAACGGTAAATGAACGCGGCGCTCCCATGCGTTCCTGGTAATACTGGATGTAAGCCCCCATCGGCGCGAGAGCCAATGCACCCAACACGTAGAAGCGACCCATCACACGATGCGCCTTGGTAAATCGTTGACGGAACCGCTCGGAAAACTGAAAGGGTGCAAAGAGCAGGACTATCGCGCCGAACACACCGTGTGGTAATAACCACCACTTGAAAGCCTCATAACGCTGCCAGGCCGGATGCTCTGAGTCGATAAGAAAACGCTCGTTGTGGTACATGACGTATAGACTTGCGAGCGCGATGATTATGAATGTGACTCGTTTTGCGTTCAGTTTCATGGGGCACTCCTACTTGGGTCTTGCCTCTCAATTCACTAACGCGAACTTTTGGCGTGTTTCGGTCCACCCGGGCAGGAGTTTTGACAGGTACCCAATTTGCGCGTCCCTGCTCTTGATATAGGCGGCTCCCTCGCGTCGCACGCTTTGGTGCTAAGAACATTGCTTCAAGGGGAATTAGTAAGCCTTTTTCATCGCCAACCCACTCGCTAAATCATTGACAGTATCGGAGGATCGGTGATGCAATTGCGCATCGTTCACGAGACGCTCCTCAGGCGTTAATGTTGCTCATGCTAAAGAACTCATTCACTTACCTCGCAGTCGCTTCGATCGTCCAAGGTCGAAAACTGTTTTTGCCGCACGCAAGTAAGGAGAGAATACTCCGATTTTGATACTTAAACATTCGACATTAATCATTGCCGTCGTCTTTGTATTTGCGTCCGCTGCCAATGGTCAGCGCACACCAACGAAGGACGAACTCGATCGCGCCCAGCTTGTTCTTAGTCGTGCGCTCAACAGCGAATCTGACGCCGAGCACCATATTTTGTTTTTACAAAGTTACGTTGACCAATCGCCTTGGCAATTTCGCACACTGGTTAATATCAGTCAGAGACTTCTTGCTGTGCGTCAATCGCTCGGAGACATCCAACGGGCAATTACGGCATGCGGTGACGCGACCATCGCGGCGACCGTCGAAGACGATGATGCTGCTTACGAACAAATCGTCTTTGCGTTGTTCGCTGTGAAAACGGATCGTGATCCCCTCGCGGGCCTTACCGAACTCGAATTGAATGGTGTCCCTGCTTGGGGCCTACTTGGCGAAATGACGGGTACTCCCGTCGCGAAGATGCGACAACTCGCCGAGGCACGTCGTATAAACTCGAAGGCGGCATTTGAGATCCTTCTTACCGCCTTCGAGCGAAAATATAACGGCTTGGCTGCCAAACGCGCAGAGCAATTGAAACGACGCGCCGGATGACGCATCGTTGGATGCGATCGCTTTGACGCTGGTCTCCTGACTGAAGCTGATTATGGCTCGTATTCGTCCTTCTCTGTTCATCGGCTCCTCTACCGAAGGCCTGAAAATGGCAAAGGCTCTTCAGGTCTTACTTGATCACGCGTGCGAGGTCACTATTTGGAGCCAAGGGGTGTTTGGGCTTAGCCAAGGCACCCTTGAATCTTTGGTTCACGCACTTGATCAGTACGACTTTGCAGTATTGGCTCTAACCGCAGATGATCTCGTTACGAGTCGAGAAACCTCAACGGCGGCGCCTAGGGATAACGTCCTTTTCGAACTCGGTCTGTTCATGGGCGGCCTCGGAACAGATCGAACATTCATCGTCTATGACAGAACTGCCACGCTGAAGCTGCCCTCTGATCTTGCGGGCGTTTCCGCCGCCACTTTTGAGCCTCACGCATCTGGCAATCTTCAGGCTGCCCTTGGTGCAGCCGCCACACGTATTGAAGATCAAGCAGCCAGACTTGGCGTACGTGACAAGGAGCGGTTCAAACAACTTTCTGAGGCGGCATTGGGATTTGATAGTGCAGCATCTCAAATGCAGAGACTCATTGAGCTAATCGCGCGGTCGAGGAAGGTCGAGCTTGATGTTATCTCAACCCAATTCGGGCCTTTCATCGACCCAAACAAGCTGAGCCAAATGCGACGCGATCTTGCTGATCTTGAAGCTACGCTACGCGGCAGCGCCGACAATAGCAAAGAAGACGCACGCGAAGGAAGAGAAGACATCTGAGTCTAAAATTAAGTGCAGCCTAAACGCTGAACTCAAAACGCGATCAGTGGACAGTGCTCGTTTCGTCCAACCGGCGGCGGATGTAGTTTTGCTCGATGAGATTGGTGGTGAGAGCGAGTGCTCGTTCGTAAGCCTCGCGTGCTTCGGGGAAACGATTCAGGCGGCGGAGTAGATCGGCGCGCGCTGCGTGAAAGAGGTAATAGGTATTGAGTGTGCCGCTGGCGCCGGCCGCGTCGATCAGGCGTAGGCCGTTTTCGGCGCCTTCGGCCATTGCGACTGCCGCCGCGTGATTCAACGCGATCACCGGAGACGAAGAGTAGCGCATCAACTCTTCATAGAGCGCGACGATCTGCGGCCAGTCAGTTTCATCAGCCGTGTTGGCTTCACAATGGACCGCGGCGATTGCGGCTTGCAGTTGATACTTACCAACGCGTCCCATCGCCAGGGCCTTCGGAACCAGACGCAAGCCTTCTTCAATCTCCTTGCGATCCCACAGCGAACGGTCCTGTTCTTCGAGCGTGACCAGTTCGCCGCGATCGTTCACGCGGGCGCGACGGCGTGAATTCTGCAACAACATCAACGCGAGCAGGCCGGTGTTTTCCGGTTCGTTCGGCAGCAATTCGCAAAGTACGCGTCCTAAACGAATCGCTTCCGCGCACAGATCGTTGCGCACGAGACTCGCACCGGCACTCGCAGCGTAACCCTCGTTGAAGATCAGATAGATCACTGCCTGAACGGCAGCGAGGCGATCGCTTAGCCGATCGAGCGTTGGAATCTCGTAAGGAATACCCGCCACGCGAATCTTCTGTTTGGCACGCACGAGCCGTTGGGCCAATGCTGGTTCGGGCAAGAGAAACGCGTGTGCGATCTCGGTTGTCGTGAGGCCGCCGAGTGTGCGCAACGTGAGTGCAACCTGAGCATCGCGGCCGAGCGATGGATGACAACAAGTGAAGATCAAACGCAAACGATCGTCGGGGTATTCCATTGTCTCCTCGATCGATTCAGGTTCGGCATGTGGTTGTAGCCGAGTGGTTTCGTACTCGATCTCCGGCTGCTTGTCGGTGCGAGTCTTGTCACGGCGGAGTGCGTCGAGCAGTCGTCGATGAGCGACGGTGGTGAGCCACGCGCCGGGACTGCGAGGTGGACCATCGCGTTCCCAGGTGGCGGCAGCGGAGACAAACGCTTCGTTCAGCGCTTCCTCGGCGAGATCGAATGAACCTGACTGGCGGATCAGCGTGGCGATGATCCGCCCGTACTCTTCGCGAAATACTTGTTCGAGTGTTTCGCTCGCCTGCGACATGCAAGCGAGCGTTGCACAACCGCCGGGTCGCATGCAAACCGTTTAAAACGGTTACTCAAACAAACCCTCGCCCAGTTCACCGGGCTAAAGCCCGGTGAGAATGAGATAAAGGAACTTCTTACGCCGGGGCTTGGGCGGCCATTTCGACGAGTGGCCTGACTTCGATCGTGCCGGTTCGCGCTGCTGGAATCCGGGCCGCAATGGCGGTGGCTTCGTCGAGGTCCTTGGCTTCCACGAGGAAATAGCCGCCGAGTTGTTCGTGCGTTTCAGCGAATGGTCCGTCAGTAATCAATTCTTTGCCATCGCGTACGCGTACGCTCGTGGCGGTCGTAATTGGTTGCAACTGCGACCCGGTTACAAACCGGCCGCTCGCCTCGAGTTCGCCTCGTAAATTCCTGTATTCAAGGAATATCTGCTGGCGTTCCGCCTCGCTAATCGAATTCCAGCCCTGTTCGTCGTGGTAAATCAGCAACATGTATTTCATGACTTCTGCTCCTTATATTAATATCTGCCTTCAACCTTACGACGCACGAGTTTGGTGAAATCGACACCCGGTTTGGAAAAGTTTTATCTATTAGTTTCGCTTGCCTGGCTGGTCTTCAAAAACGCCACGACGAACAACACTCCCAAAAGCGAGTCCGCCATGGCGGCGCCGAGCATGAAAGTCGAAACGCGCTGCTGCAGGTACAGCACGGCCACCGCGATCCCAAAACTCGCTTTCTCAACGATCGACGGGAGCATCAACGGGCGATAGCGTATCGGGTCGCGCGAGATCACGAGAAACGCGAGTTGCCATGCAACACCCACACCTGCGAAACCGTAGTAGTACTCCGGATGAGTGATTGGTGGTGGATAATCTCGTCCCGTTTGCGCTTCCATGAAATACAATGGCAGCAACACGATCAAGCCGTAAATTCCGGCGACTAGAAACACAATCCTGGCAAACTTCATAATGGAGATACAATGAACCTGGCAGATATAAAACGTCAATTCGAATACATGGAATGGGCCAACGGCCTCGCAATGGAAGCCGCCGCGAAATTGCCTGATGAAAGCCTGCGTCGCGAAACCGGCATTAGTCACGGATCGATCTATGGAACACTGCTGCACATGGCGGGCGCGGAATGGATCTGGGTGGAAAGATGGCACGGCCACTCGCCCGGTAAAGCAGAGGCGTGGGCTTCGTGGACGTGCGAAGCGTGCGCCGATCTGCCGACTTTGACAGAGCGTTGGGCTGCTGTTCGCGATCGGCGCATGCGGTTTGTCACCGAGCTTGATGAAGAACGACTCGCTGCCGAGCTCCACTTCAAACTTCTCAGCGGCGACGCGAGTTCGATGCCGCTTATCGATCAGATGCAGCACGTCGTCAATCACGCAACGCTGCATCGCGGACAAGTAGTCGGAATGATCCGTCAACTCGGCATCGACCCGCCGTCAACCGATCTGCTCTTTTACTTGCGGCGTTCAATCTCGCCGAAGTAGGGCCACGGATAAACACAGAAGGACACGGATTGATTTATGAATGTCTTGTCCGTGTTCATCCGTGTGAGTCTGCGGCTGCTTTCAACCACTCGCCCGCGACCTGTCTGGTCGCAACGTTGAAACGGTTCCAGACGTTAGTCAACGAGATCGAAAGAACCAACGTGGCGAGTTGCGGTTCGTCGTAATAACGTGCGGCTTCGTCCCAAATCTCGTCGGGCACCGGATCGGATCGATCGCTGAGACGCGTCACGGCTTCCGTCAAGGCGAGCGCCGCGCGTTCGGCATCAGTGAAATAAGGCGCATCCCGCCACGCCGACACCGCAAAAATGCGTTCATCTTTTTCGCCGGTCTTTTTCATCATGCGCCAACCCAAGTCAACGCAGACGCTGCAACCGTTTATTTGACTGGCTCGCATGTGAGCCAAATGGATAACCGCTGGCGGTACGCTACTCTTTTCGACAGTTGCGTTGAGCGCCATGATGGCCTGCATCGCGTCGGGCATTAACATGGCGGGATTCGTTATTCTTGCTTGCATGATTGCTTCTCCTGTCACATTTGCTAAGTTTCATTCGTCACCACTATGACGAATGACGAACGCGGAATGTGACAGATGACTCAACCGGATCAATTAGCAAACGTTTTCGAGGCAAACAGAGGCCACCTGCGCGCGGTCGCGTACCGCATGTTGGGAGATGCCAGTGAAGCGGACGACGCGGTGCAGGAAGCGTGGCTGCGGCTGAGCCGCTCCGATGCTGAGAGTATCCGGAATATTGAAGGCTGGCTGACAACGGTTGTTGGCCGCGTTTGTCTGGACATGCTGCGGTCGCGAAAAGCGCGCCGCGAAGAAGCTCTTGAAACCGAGGTTGGCGAACCGGTTATTAACAACGAATCGTCTTCGGATCCCGAAGAAGAAGCGCAACTCGCCGATTCGGTTGGACTCGCACTGCTCGTTGTGCTCGATACGCTCGCACCGGCAGAACGAGTCGCGTTTGTATTGCACGACGTGTTTGACGTTTCTTTCGACGAGATTGCTTCGATCGTCGGGCGCACGCCCGCGGCGGCGCGGCAACTCGCGAGTCGCGCGCGCAGACGTGTGCGTGGCGAAGAAACTGTTCCCGCGTCAGATCTTCAGACGCAGCGAAGAGTTGTCGATGCATTTCTCGCGGCGTTGCGCGGCGGTGATTTCGAAGGGCTTCTAGCAGTATTGGATCCGGACGTTGTGGTCCATCTCGATTCGCGTGCCGGTGCGCCGGGAGCGCCGCGCGAGATCCGTGGCGCTGAGAACTGGGCCAGAGGCGCTGTCGCCTTCTCGCACCTCGCACGCTTCGTTCAACCAGCACTCATCAACGGCGCAGCAGGACTCGTCTTCGCTACCCGCGGACGCCTCACGCGTGCACTCATCTTCACGATCTCGAACGGCAAGATCGTGCGAGCCGACATCATCGCCGAGCCCGCGCGGCTGCAACAACTCGATATCGCTGTGTTGAGTGATTGACGTCGCGTTTCGAAAACCGTTGAAACGGTTTCTGATTTACTTAGCAAGCGACACACCCGGCTGAAGCCGGGTGTGAATGAGAGGACTCGAAGCGAACCGACGTCAGCGCGTGCCGAGGACTCGAAGCGAACTGACCTGAGCGCGTGCTGAGGACTCCGAAGCGAACCGACGTCAGCGCTCGCTGAGGATTCGAAGCGAACTGACCTCAGCGCTCGCTGCGGACTCGAAGCGAAGTGATCTTAGCGCTCGCTGACGTTCGACGGCTCGTCCAGATATTTCTTCAGCCACGCGTATAGCTCCTGATACCAGTAGCGGCTGTTCTCACCTTTCAATATCCAATGGTTTTCGTCGGGCCAGACGAGCAGGCGGCTCGGGATGCGCAGGCGTTGCAACACGCTCCAATTTTCGAGAGTCTGGTTGAGCGGCACGCGGAAGTCGTTCTCGCCCACTGAAAGCATGATCGGCGTCTTGAAGTTTGCCGCAAAACGGATCGGGTTTTGTTCGCGCCAGACCGCACCTTGTTCCCAAACAGGCCCGCCGTTGTTGACCTCGCGCGAATAAATCGTGTCGCTCGTGCCCCATTGCGATTCCAAATTGATCAGACCCGCGTGACTGATAAGCGTTTTGTAACGCGTGGTCGAGGCTTGCATCCAGTTTGCAAGGTGACCGCCGTAACTCGCCCCGGCCGCCGCCTGACGCGAACCGTCGACAAACGAATAAAGCCGGATCGCTTCATCAGCCGCTTCGTTGATCTCGTTGCCTGGTCCTTTCAACGGATCTCCCTGAATGCTCTGCGCAAACGCTTCACCGAATCCCGTCGAACCGGAATAGTTAGTCAACAAAACGACATAACCCGGCCGCGTCAGCATGAAGTAGTTCCAGCGCAGTCCCCAGTTATCGCGCCACATGCTGTGTGGTCCACCGTGCATCACGACCAGTAGCGGATACTTCTTGCGTTCGTCGAAGTTTGGCGGCAAAGCGATCATGTTATGAATGCGTTTGCCGGCTTTGCTGGTGAACCAGAAATGACGCAACGGCAGCCAATCGATTTTGGCGAGCTGGTCGGCGTTGAAGGCGCTGAGTGGCCTTTGCGTTTTTGAATCAAGATCGAGACGAAAGACTTCGGGCGGATTGAGCGCGCTTTCCCAATTCGCGATCAGAATAGTCGACGCGGCTTTCGCGGGAATTTTCAGGTTCGTGTAAACGCCGCGCGTCATGTCCATCGCGAGACGCACTTCGTTGCCGTCAGCCGCGAGTGTGTAAAGCTTTTCGTTTCCAGCTTCTTCCGCGGTG
>DATEHX010000365.1:0-21005 GCA_035279345.1 Pyrinomonadaceae bacterium
GCGACTTTTGTTTTTCACTGGCCGCTACTGTTCAGTCTTATCGGTCTTGCATGGATCTTGCTAGCGCCCGCGGATAAAACGCGCAGCCTGCTCAACCTGATCGTTCTCAGCGTCTGCGCTTTGCCTGCGATCATTTTGATGGTACCGGTCATTTACCAGATCTTCGTCGGACTCACGCTGAACTGGTCCATCGTGGTGATCGCCTTGATGGTCTTGCTGTTTGGACTGCTATTGCCACACTTGCGGTTGATCGCAACACCATTCAAGTGGTTTGCACCCGGATTGTCCGCCGCGGCTGCGGTTATCCTGCTCGCCGCCGGTGTCTTAACTACGGCCAATGCCGCGGAGAAACCGTCAAACCGTATCTTCTACGCGTTCAATGCCGATACAGGTAAAGCAGTTTGGGCCAGCGACATCACCCAACGCGACGAACGCACCGCGCAGTTCTTTACCGGCAGCGAGGAAAAGGGAACGCTGGCCGACTTTGCTTACGGAGGCAAATCGCGGCAGTACACACTTAATCCCGCGCCAGTTGCGACATTGCCGGCGCCGGAGCTGTCTGTGCTGGAGAAAAAAGAGATCGATGGAGTGCAGACGTTACGCATGCGAGTCACGTCACCGAGACAGGCAGGATCGGTATCGATCTTTGTTGATTCAAACGCGCAAGTCCTGAGTGCGTCCGTCAACAACAAACAGATGGATGAATTAAAAGACCGTTGGGGCTTGTTCGTGGACGGTTTTCCCAAAGAGGGAGTCGAACTGGTCTTGCAGGTAAGAACTACCGAGCCATTGAAGATCCGCGTGGTCGATCAATCGTTCGGGTTGCCACCGGTCAACGCCGCCTCGAGCCAACAGCCGCCGGTGACTTCAGCAAGGCCGGACACGACGTTCGTAATGAAAACCTATTCGCTCTGACGCAACATAAAGATCACAATAGAAACGGGCGCCGTTTGGCGCCCGTTTGTTTTTTGAATCGTGGATGTGAATTTATCCGTTGGCGCGTTCGAGAAGGTCTCTGCTAACGACCACGCGTCCCTGATAACTAATCGTTGTCAGTAGAACGGATATCCTTTCAGTGTCATTGAGCTCTCGTTCAAAGACACCTTCGAAGTCGCGTAATGGTCCAGCTTTGATGACGACCTTATCGCCGGGTTTTAGTTGGTCGCCGAGTTTGACAAAGCCATTATCGTCAATCCTCGAGCTGAGAATTTTAATAACGTCTTCTTCAATGGGCGTTGGCTGGCCACCGAAGCTCACGACGTGGTGCACGCCGCGGGTAAACGAGATCTTACCAAGCTGTTTACGAGCGTCGAACCTCGCGAATATGTATCTGGGAAATAAGGGCTTAGTGATGTATGACAAGGCCCCGGAGAATTCATTGACGCGACGTGTTTTCAGCTTAGGGTGCAAAGTCTCGACCCCCCAACCGCGCAAGTTGCTGTAGGCTCGGTCTTCCTGTTTGGGGTTTGTGTGGAGAACATACCATTGGGGATCATGGTCTACCGCTTCAATATTCATAATCAGACTCCATTGGCAATGGAGTCCCACTGCAAGCGCCCGCAGTTCTAAATGATAAAGCTAGTAAGATGGCTCAGGCCAAAGCTCGAATAAGGTTTGCACGCGTGCGCAACCGTTATTGCGGAGCGATTGGAGAAGGTGGACCTAGCCGAGGGGGCATCATGCACTGCGACTCCGTTAATTATTTGAGTCCACACGGCATAATGCGCTATGATGCAGGCAGTCGAGCGACGCACCCATTACGCTCATGCAGTGTGGGGGTTCGGCGTTCAGATGGCTCCCTTCGTTACCGGCCAGTAACGGGGGAGCTATTACTTTCTAGCGTCCTTTCATCCAACCATCAAAAATCATTGGTTAATGACACCGGCGTTCCGTAAAGGTAACGCGTAAAAATAATCCATATCAGACGGCAAAACTGGCGAAGTCGTTGTAAGAGTTCCCGCACTGAACTATTGCAACTAAAATCTAACCCCTCGCCAAAAACTTGAACGATAGATTTTTTGTTATGCTGCTAATGCGCAACGTAAACAACAGCGCTTAGCCTACTGGGAAGGCTAACAGTCTTTACTTAACCAACGGTAAGGGAGACCTCGCGGGGGAAGTGGAATTACCGTTACGTGAAGTCTGCTAATGATACCCGATTCGCCCCGGTTGTCAAATGAAAAGAAGCTTGCAAGCACTGCCAATTTGCCCTGTTCTTGCTGCTCCATTGCAGTAAGATTTCGTTCGAGTTATGAAGCGAGTCTACTCCATAATCGCGGTCGTAATCATCGGATTCGCCGTCTGGACCGTACGTCAATTTAGAGGGTTCAAGCATCTCCCGCAGGTGCCTGCCCAGGTAAACAACGCGACCAATGTGGTCACATTCGAACAGTGGCAGCAGGCGGTTGAAAAGGTTAAAGCAGACCGTGATGAATCCATGCGCGGAGGCTTCGCCGAAACACCGCCCGAACTAAAACATTACGACGAACGCTACTGGTTCCTGGCGACACAGATTGCCGAGGTCGCGCGCTACAACATCCCGACTTGCCAGGATTACTTCGACCTCGCGGCAATGCTGCAACGGGGCGAGATGGTGTCGGTTCCGGGCGTGACGAGTACTTACGTCTTGTATGGCGTGGCGCAGCGCGTTGACGATAGTGAGTTTACCAGTGAACCGGGTATCACCCCCGACTACGAACCACTTCAGGCGCTGGCGAAGAACTTCGGTGGCCGTTCGTATGATCTCAACGTGCCTGCCGATCGCGCGGCGCTGAAAAGCAATATGCTCAGTTCGTTACGGCCGCCGGCGCTGAAGATAGTTGAAGAAGTGGCGGACGCATATCACCGGCAGTTCGATCGTCCGCTGCCGGTGAGTTCGCTGGTCAGGCCGGAGCAATATCAACACGCACTTTCCAGAGTGAATCGCAACGCGGTAAAGATCGATACACCGCCACACTCAACCGGTCTCGCGTTTGATATTGACTATCGGTATATGACTGGTCCCGAGCAGACGTTTGTAATGGCCGAACTGGCCCGCCTGAAGAACGCCGGACGTATCGAGGCCATACGCGAACGCAATGCCAACTATCATGTGTTTGCCTTTGTGAATGGAACACGTCCGAACGACGAACTGATCTCGGCGAAGTTGGAAGAGGCCATGCCTCCCGGAATGGAGGCCAACCACGCTGTCGAAAAACCAAAACCGAAAAGTACGAGCCAGAAGGTGCGTAACAAACGAAGACGCCGGCGTTAGTTTGACCGACTGCGCAAACGTGGACGAACCACGAATGGTTTCCGTGCATCGGACCGAACGTCTATGAAAAATGGCAAAGTTCATGTTGTGACGATCGTGGTTGTGCTTGTGGCCGTAGTGACATTTGTTTCGTTATCAGCGCGGAGCAGCAGTCGCGGCGTAGTAGTACAGTCGAAAACTGAGTCGACAGTTAAGCCCACGTCGCGCGTGACGGATCGAACTACGAGTACCAGCGCGAAAGCGTCGACGGCAGCTTTCGCAGCCGCGGCTTCGCAAAACGCAGCGCTCAGAAACGAACTTACCTGGACCTTTGGTGGCAAACAACAACGCGGCTGGTCCCTTTACGAACTGTTGATTAACAAGACACTCAAAACGCAGGAGGATGCTGCGACGAGTGACTTCGCGTCTGCCGTTGCCGCGTGGCAAAAACGCTCCGGTTTGAGTGCGGATGGTGTGATTGATGAAGACGCGTTGATGCGATTCGTGTCGCAGTGGCAGAGCAACCGGTTGAAGGTCCGCACTGCTGCGACGCCCGATCAATTACTCACGGCGCCGGCAACTGATTTCTTCGATCCGTCACGCGCCGAAGAACTTCGCCAGGTTGAGCGCAACACTTACGCGGCTTACAAAAGAATGATTGCCGCGGCGCTTGCGGATCCGGCACTGAAGCTCGCGCGCAGTTCGGCAGGTGAACTTGCGCCGGGTGAGAAGTACTTCAAGATCATCTCGGCGTTTCGTTCGCGTGAGTATCAGGACGAACTGCGGCGCCGATCTCCAAACGCCGGAAGTGCTGGATTAGCAGTAAACAGCCCACACTTCACCGGCCGCGCTCTCGACATCTACGTCGGTGGCGATCCGGTCGACACCAAAGACTCGAATCGCGCAATCCAGGTCGACACGCCTGCCTACCGTTGGCTCGTGCGCAACGCCGAGCGCTTCGGCTTCCGCCCCTACTTCTACGAACCCTGGCACTGGGAATACGTCGGCTAACCACTAACTCTCTCTTGTGCCTCTTGTGGCTAAAAATGTAATACACTTCGGGCGATGAAGATACTGAGCTACATCGTTGTTGCCCTACTCATTCTGACTGCCCAAACCACGCCGAGCAAAGACTATCTCTTCTACGTCCTGTCAGAATCGGCTGACAAGATCTCGCTGGTTCGTTTTGACGGCAGTAAGGCTACGATCGATCAGCAGGTCGACACTGGCGACATGCCGATCGATATCGATGGGCCACACGGCATCATCGTCTCGCCCGATCGAAAGTTCTACTACGTTTCAATCGCGCACGGCCGACCGTTCGGCACGGTTTGGAAGTATTCAACCAGCGACAACAAGCTGGCTGGCAAAACGACGCTCGGAAATTTCCCCGCCACGATGGACATCACACCCGACGGACAGTTTCTCTACGTGGTGAATTTCAATCTGCACGGCGACATGATCCCGTCTTCCGTGTCAGTCGTGGCGACGCAAACGATGACCGAGATCGCGCGCATTCCAACATGCACGATGCCACACGGCTCGCGCCTCAACCCGCAAGGCACCAAGCATTATTCCGCGTGCATGATGGACGACATGCTCGTCGAGATCGACACGCGCTCGCTTAAAGTCTCGCGCCACTTCCTCGTGACGAAAAACAAAGAGGGCGGCATGTCTGGTCCACCTACGATGCACAGTTCGTCACACGCGGGAATTAAAGACATGGCCGGACACGGCTCAGAAGCGCCAAAGCCCGGCGACACGTCGTGTTCGCCAACCTGGGCCGAACCATCAGCGGACGGTTCGTCAATTTTCGTCGCGTGCAACGCCTCGAGTGAGATCGTGGAAATCAACGCAAACACCTGGGCTCTCGTGCGCCGCATTCCCGCGCGCGCCGGCGTTTACAATCTTGACATCACGCACGACGGCCAGCGACTGATCGCGACCAACAAACGCGATCAGTCAGTCTCGATTTACGAATTGAAAAGCGGAAGGGAACTGGCGCGCGTGCCGACCAAACGCAAGGTACTGCACGGCGTGGTCGTCTCGCCTGACGATCGTTATGCGTTCGTCACGGTCGAGGGAGTGGGTTCAGAGCCGGGCACGGTCGAGATTATCGATCTGTCTGCATTGAAAACTGTGACAACTCTCGACCTGCCACCCGGCGCTGCCGGTATCGATCTACTGTCCCGGTGAGGTTGTCGATCCCTTATCGATCTTCTCGCCCAACTTCACGATCCACAATCCTGAGTGAATGTCGTTGAAGTAGATCAGGCCGTTGTGCGGTTGCGCGCCCCACGTAAACGGCAGGTTTGCGCGATACGCGTCCGGGGCGCCGGTCCAAATACGCGCAATCTCGCGGCCCTGTTGATAGAGATCGCCGCGCAGTTCGCCTGACACATCGACAACTCTGCCGCCGCCGCTGTAATAGCCGACGTACATCACGTCGTTCTCGACCCACATGTTATGCGCAGCGCCTTCCGGCACCGGATACTCCGCCACCTTGCGCGGATTATTGATGTCTGAAACGTCGACGACGTGAATGATGCCCCTTATCGGAAAACGCTTCGGCGACTTGATGTCAAAAATTCCGGGGAATACTTCGTCGCCCAGAAAGACGTAGTTCTTATAACGAAAGACGGAGTGCGTGCCGGCGAGCCAGCCGTTGCCGTAGAGTTCGTTGTGATTGAAACGGAGTTGACTGACGAGCTTTGGATTCTCGGGACTGCCACCCTTGATTCCCGCGCCGACGTCGAGAATCACCAGACCATCGCGCCAGTAAGCAAGATAGGCAAGACCATCTTTGACTTGCAGATCGTGAATGTAGCGTCCGGCGATGTGATCGCCTTCCTTGGTGCGAATCGTTGACACCATCGAATGCTCGGTCTGCCAACGCGCGACCTCCTTCGGATTCTTCACGTCACCGAAATCAATCACCCGCATCGAACCGGTCGCGTCGTCGGTCAGGTAAACGTAATGATCGTGCACGAACGCGCTGTGCACGCCGCCCGTGACTGTCGCTGTGTATTCGGAAATCAATTTCGGGTGAGCCGGATCGGACGTGTCGTAGAAAGCAATTCCGTTCTTTCGATTCGACGCGCCTTCACGTGAAATCACGAGAATCTTGCCGTCCGCGGTCGTCATGATGTCGTTGACGAGGCGCGCATCGACCTGGACCGTGTCGGTCAGCTTCGGATTGGCTGGATCAGAGATGTCGTAGACGAAGAAGCGGTCGGCGATGGTCGAGTAATACGCATAGTTGCCGATGATCCACTGCTCGGCGCCCTGAAACTGTTTGAAGGGCACGCGGCCCACAACCGTCAATTCACGTTCGAGATCGCGTGGTGTGACAACAACCGACGCGCTCGATGAAACGTTTCCGCTGCTTCCCGTAACGATGTAAGTTCCCGGCGCCGTGGCCACAAAACCACCGTCCTGGTCGATCGTGGCGCCACTGCCGCTCACGGACCATCGCGTCGCGACGTCGCTGGCCGGATCGCCTTTGGCCGCAAAGCGAATCACGTCGCCTGTGCGCGCTGTCTTGGCGCCCGCTGTCACCAGCAAGCTGCGAAGATCGTTCTTCACCACAGTAATCGTCGTGGTCGTGCTTCCCGTGCCGGACGTGGCGGTGATCCTGGCTTTGCCTGGTCCAACTCCCGTTACAACACCGCCCGCATCAACCGTCGCCACTTGCGCATTGTCTGAAGTCCAGTTAATCGGAACACCCGAGCGCGGATCGCCATTGAAGATGCGGGTCACGGCATCAAGCGTGGCACTGCCGCCCACGGCGAGAGGTGCTTTCAGCGGCGCAATCTCCACGGTCTTTACACTTGGCGCCTTCACCATGAGCGTAGTCAAACCCGGTGTGCCGCCGACAATCGCGCCGACAGTCACCTGACCTGTGCCGAAGAGCTTTACGTTTCCTTCATCATCCACCGCCGCGATGTCGAATGGTCCGGCGAAGTATGTTGATGGTTTTTCTTTGATGACGTTGCCGGCGGCGTCCTTCGCCATCACTATGATCTTTACCTGCTGTCCGACTTCAGCTTCCTTAACGGGAGCATTGACTTCAACCGTCTTGATGGCTGACGCTGGAACATTGGGATTCGGTCCCTGGGCCAGAACGTTAACGGATAGCAGTGCTCCGGCGATGATTGCGAAAAGAGATCTGGTAAACATAAAAACCTCCGCGTGTTATTCACGTGTAAGCGCTTGATCGATTGCTTCCTTTAGCCGCTTGGCGCTCCAACCAGCGGCGTAACCATCCCAGTGGCTGATGATGCGGCCTTCGGGATCGATGACCATGGTTTGCGGGATGGCCCTTCTGCCGTTTTGCAACGTGCGCGTCATTACGCCATCAGCCCAGCCCAAACGAAAACTAAAGCCAACGTCGCGCAGAAATCTCTGCACCCGTTCGCCTTCGTAACGAGGATCTTCAACCGTCAGCCCGATGAATTCGACATCGCGACCGGAGTATTCCTTGCGCACTCTTTCGTACTCCGGAATCTCTCGGCGGCATGGTCCACACCACGAAGCCCAGAGATTGATGACGACAACCTTTCCGTCGAAATCCGCTAAGCGAAAGTTATCGTTGCCGATCGCCTTGATCGGGCGGTCGCGCACGCTCTCTGGCAAACTCATCAATTCCGTGAGTGGCCGCGGAGCGGAGGATCTGACTTCGGGCTCGGGCGTGAGTGGTGGTTGCACCGGCGCGGCTGGCGTTGCCGAAGCGGGCGTAGTAACTCGCCTTCCGGATTGCGCGGTAAGGTTGATTGCCCAAAAGGCAGCGAGGAGGAAGAGGAGGGGAATTCTTCTCATAATGAGTTGAGAGAATAACGCATTTTCGAGGCTTTGAGCAGTCTGAATCAGCGATAACCGGTCGCGTCGGCGGGTTTTCCCGCGTCCTGAACTTCGACAGTGTAGCGCCAGGCATCGGGCTGTGAACCGTCCACGTCGGTGAACCCGTAGATCTTTGCTAACTGTCCGCTCGAAAGCGACTGGCCGTTCCAGCGCGCGACGTCCGGGTCCGCGGCGAGATGGGCAACAGCGCGGCCGACGTAACGCGGTGTTTCAGTGATGATGAAGTGTGGCTGGACCTTGGTCGCATCGCGCCAGTTTTCTTCAGTGACGCCGTAGTTGTCGAGCATCTGTTCGGAACGTAACCAACCGGGGCTCAGTGCTAACGCCGTGCATGCGTGCGGTTTGAGTTCCTGGGCCAAGCCCCACGCCATTCTGACTACGGAAGTTTTCGCGAGATCGTAGAAGAGCGAAACGCGATAATGATCGCCGTTGTATTCCGCGGTGCCGTCAGTGACTTCGACGACGAGTCCGCCTTTATTTTTAATCAATAGACGCAGCGCAAAGTGATTCGTGATGAGGTGAGTGTCGATCGCGAGGTGGAGCTGGCGCAGGCCATTCTCGAGCGAGTAATCCCAGACCGGAGTGTTCCACTGGATGAAGTGATCGCCGCCCCAGATGTCGTTGACGATGAGATCGAGCCTCCCGTGTTCTTTCTCGATTCGGGCGATCAGTGCTTCAACTTGCCTCGGATCGAGATGATCGACTTGCACCGGAATCGCGCGTCCGCCGTCGCGTTCGATTAGTTCGGCAGTCTCTTCGATCGTCTCCGGCCGGTTCATTTCGGATCGGTATTGCTTCGTCGAACGGCCTGTGCAGTAAACGATCGCGCCCGCGGCGCCAAGTTCGCGAGCTATGCCACGTCCCGCGCCACGCGTCGCACCAGCGACGAGAGCGACTTTGCCTTCGAGTGTCATGATTTTCCCCCTGAATTGGAAAGTGGATAAGAAGGTGAGGCACTCTTATCGACCGAGACTTCTAGTAATGGATTACCGCGGTGTAGTAATCGTTGAAATCCGAGACGGTGTTTGCGCTGGTGCTCAGTGTGATTTTGTGTGGCCCCTGACTGAGCTTGACCGGGATGTAAGCAGGAACCACCGCGCGATGAGTACTGCTCGCGTTTGAGAAGATGTGGGCCGTGGCCACTTGTTGGCCGTCGATGGCGATATCGATGCCCGTCATGACGTTTGCCGTCTGAGTCCAGACAGATCCGTTCACTTCAATGTACATCGGAGAGTCGCCGATGGCATTGAACGTGCCAGTGATAGGTAATGGTCCAACCTGATTGATGAGTACTTGTATTGCCATTCCGATTTTCCTTTCACTCGTTAAGAATTTTGGAGCTTGAAAACCATCCACAGATTACACAGATAAGATTTAGGAAAACAAATCTGTGTAATCTGTGGATTGCCTTAGACCGCTTCCGACTGCGAGCTGAAGTGAAACTTCTTCACCTTGAGCGCGGGCAGAAGTGCAGCGTTGCCGCCCTGGCCTTCCGAACTGCCCACTCGCTCTGACTTGCCAATCATGTCGATGTTTCCGGGCGCGATGAGTTCAATGACGCTCTGGTTGAAACGGAAGTTCTTCACCGGATATTGAATCTTGCCGTTTTCGATAAACCAGATGCCGTCGCGCGTGAGACCGGTCTGTAACATCGTGCGCGCATCGACGCCGCGGATGTACCAGAAACGACCAAGCAGTAGACCGCGATCCATCGACTTGATCATGTCGTCAATCGACACCGGCGACTGCGAACTTTCGATGATGCTGTTGACTGGACCAGGCGTCGGCTCCTTGTCTTTTTGCTTCGCCCAGTAGCGAGAGTAGATCAGGTTTTCCAGAACGCCGTTGCGCACCAGATAGATTTTTTCCGCCGGCAATCCACCTTGCGCCGACTGCGAACCGGGCAACTCGGGATGCCACGGATCGCTGTAGATGTTGATGCGTTCATCGAAGATTTTTTGACCGAGCCTGGTCTTGCCGCCGGGCGCGGAAAACGGACTCCGGCCTTCCTCCGCACTGCGCGCGTCGAAACTGAAAGCAAAGAACCCAAGCAGATCCGCAACTGCCTGTGGTTCGAGTATCGCCGGGTAAACCCCGGGTTCGAGCACTCGCGGACTACGCGCATCGAGTGCTTTGCGAATCGCTTCGTTAGCGACGCGTGCGGTGTCGAGTTTCGCAACGTCGAAATGATTACGCAGGAAGTAACCGGAACTGCTTCCGTCTGGTGTGCGTACGGTTGTTGCCAGACTCACCAGGCTCGATCGCTCGTAGGTGAAGTTGCCGTTCTTCGTTGCTGTTGCTCCCGCGGCTCCGCGCGCCTGATGAAACCCGGCGCCAACGACTTTCGCTTTTTCGCACGCAGTGATGACGTCGTTGATTGTTTTTGCACGAGAGGTGACGGAAATGTTCGACGTTGCTTCAGCGTAACCATTCACCGGTTTGTAAGTCTGTTTGCTCAACGTCGGTATGTACTCGCGATCGACCGGCGAGATACGCGCGAGTTGTTCGGCGAGTGCGACGGTGGCTTTAAGCGACTCGTCGTCGATCTCGTTTGTCGACGCTGCACCACGCTTCTTGTCGATCCACACAGTAACGCCAACACTGGTGTTTTCGCGCGCGCCGCTTGTGGTAAAGGAATTCGAAGCGAAACGCAGATGGCCATAGTTTTCGCTTGTGACACCAACGCTGGCGTCATCCGCTTTCACGTAGCTCAACAGTTTGTCGCAGATTGCGCGCGCGTCTTTTTCGCTGAGTAGCATCTCGATCTCCTTATGATCCCCTTTAGGATCGTTGCGCCGTGTTGAGTACGGTAACCTTGCGGAAGCGGGCGACAGGACAACCGTGACTGACCGCATTTGACTGGCCCGGCTCACCTTTGCCGTCGTTGAAACTGCCGCCAAGCTCATACGTCGACTGGCCACCCAAACCGTCGCACGAATTCCAGAAGTCAGTCGTACGGGATTGATAAGCCACGTCGCGCAGCATCTCGCCGCGTTTGCCGTTTTTGATTTCCCAGAAAACCTGACCGCCGAACTGAAAGTTGTAACGTTGCTGATCGATTGAGTAACTGCCGTCGCCGTAAATCAAAATGCCTTTCTCGACTCCGGCGATCAGATCGTCGAGCGACGTATTGCCAGGTCCGGGTTGCAGCGAAACGTTGGGCATACGCGGGAAGGAAATGCTGCCCCAGCTATCGGCGTGATTGCAGCCGTAGGATTTTTTGTCCTTGATCATCGACGCGAGATCGCGAGTCGTTTGCCAGTCGACGAAAACGCCGTCTTTGATCAGGTGCCAGCGTTGTGCGGGCACGCCCTCGTCGTCGTAACCGACAGTCGCCAGACCCGCGGGTTGGGTGCGATCGGCGACGAAGTTCATGATCTTCGAAGCAAACTGGAGCTTGCCGGTTTTGTCCGGCGTGATGAAACTCGTGCCCGCGTAGTTGGCTTCCATCCACAGCGCGCGATCGAGTTCCGTCGGATGGCCCACCGACTCGTGAATCGTCAGCCACAGATGCGAAGGATGCAGCACGAGATCGTACTTGCCCGGCTCAACCGGCTTCGCTTTCAACTTCATCACCGCTTCTTCGCCAGCCTGCTGTGCTTCGCGTTTCCAATCATGCCTTTCCATGTACTCGTAGCCCATGCCTTGCGGGCCGCCGAGTGCGCTACGCGATTGGAAGTCGCCATTGGTGCGATTTACGGCAGTGACGTTGAAGTTCGGGTTGGCGCGAATGATGTACTGTTCGATGCGCGAGCCGTCAGTTGAAGCATAGAACTTCTGTTCGTTCACGAAACCCATTGACGAACTGACAAAGCTCACGCCCTGCGTCTTCATGGCCGACTCGTTGAGCGACAGTAGAAACTGGATTTTGTCGTCGATCGAGACTTCGAACGGATCTTTTTCGAACGCACTCTTCCACGACGTGACGACCTTGTCGATGGAAACAAGCTCGACGCGCTTGCGTTGATAAGCCGCGTTGGCTTTGGCAATCTCGACGGCTTGTTGCGTAATGCGGCGCACGTCTTCGGGAGTGACACTACGACTCGACGCAAAGCCCCACGTTCCTTTGTAAAGCACGCGCACACCGAAGCCGAAGTTTTGACTTCGCGAAACGTTCTGCACCTGCTGTTCGCGTGTTGCAATCGACTCGTTGCGATAGCGGTTGATCCGGATGTCGGCGTAACTGACGCCGAGTTTGCGAGCGGTGGTCAATGCGAGATCGGCAAGCGCATTTTTGTCGACACCATTCGCGGCTGCTTCCTCAGCAGCCACGACACCACTCAACCAATCCGGCAGTTTGGTTAACGACAGCGCCCCGGCCGCAACTCCAGCCGTCCTCAAAAAATCACGACGAGAGGTCATCACAAGCCTCGTTTGGGAAGGGAATTTGAAATGCGGAAGAGATTTAAATGTGTGAGGTGTTAAAAGTCAACGCTGATTGGAGAACATGGCAGGGTTCCAGCTAAAGACTTCGCGTTAAGTTTGCCTAGCCGCCCATCGGCACCCATACAAAACCACCTTCGTCTTTCCATTGGGCCACAAACCGAAAATTCTGGTGCTTCTCAAATGGGTAAAAGCTGGGCCTATAAGAAACAATTATCGTCACATCAGCAGAAACGGGTTGCGCTTTCACAGGCACATAACAGGGAGTACTTGTTTTACCATTTCCGTCCAGTCTCAGGACATTGAATTCTGCATTATTGCCCATTGAGTACTCAACGATGGTCCCGTCGAGATACGAGATTCTATTTAGAAAACAAAGGAACTTTATGTCGTGAACGGCAAACTGACCCTCATTATGCAGTACGAACATGGTAGCCAAGGGATCAGACGCTTTAAGCGTCTCTCCGGGACTGACAGACATGCGCCAGGTGGAGAAGTAAATCTGTGCCACTGCCGCTAACAACACCACTATGCCGACTATACCCTTCCAACCAGAAAGTAAGACACCTACTATTTTGGACCTTATACCTTGATGGCGTGTCCGTTTGGTTTGCAAGCGTGCTCGTCGGGCTTTAGCTCGTTTGCGGCGAGTTCTACTTGAGCTCGACATAACCTGTCTTGCTTAGCACAAAATGTTGGGCCAGTACAATATTCTTAATACATATCTCTTGTGAGGCGGAAACGGCCGATGCTATTAGGAAAGGCAAACGCATGCACCTACCGCGAAGGTTCGGGTACTTAATCTTAGAAAATAACCGGATTTTGTCCGGGTCAGCTACAGATCCTTTGGTTTGAGACCGGTATGCTTTGCGATTCGCGCAAGCATCTTTGGGCCAATCTCATCCTTGTCGTGAAAGGCGAACACCACATCTGGGTAGCCGGTTCGTGAGAGAACTTTGTGAGAACCGGTTTCGCGTTTGATTTGCCAGCCAATTCGCAAGAGCGCGGCGAGAACGCGCCTGGCTTTAGCTGAGGACCATTGGCTCAAGCGGCAGCGAAGGAGATGCTGACAAACTCCGGTTTGCCCTCGCCGTGTTCGAGACGGTCCGCGAGTACGCGTAAGGCCAATGCTTGGGCCTTAGCAATCGCTTCATCCGAATCGACACCATACGCGAGCACACCGGGAAGTTCCAGCACCTCCGCCAGCCAACGACCATCGTCCTCTCGCTCGTATTCCACTGTGAAGGTCATAGTTAACATGTGGATGAAATAGTAGCACAGTGCGTCCTGGGTTCGCGTTTTTGAGTTCAAAGTTCAAGGAGCTTTGCACGAATAATCACGTTTGCACGATAAATAGAGTTCTTGCACGATAAACCATTTGACCTAATCTCCAAACGCTGAGGCACGGAGTACGGTCAGAACCACTTTGTATTCGCCGTGCTCAATGGTTACTGAGGATTCAGGATGATCCGAGAGTGACAACGTAGCCGCTGAAAGCCAAACGGTAAAAAAACAGAAATTGATGCGCGGGATTTTACTACTTCTTTGCCTTGCGTGTCTTTCGGCTTGGTCTGCGAAACACCGGACTCCGCTCATTGATCAATTCGGAATGTTTCTTTCTTATTCGGTGCGTCAATAGCTGATAACTGATTCCTAACCACTTGGCTGCATCTACCACACTCCCGCCCTTTACTTTGGCGAGTGCCTGACGTATCAGTTCACGCTCATACATCAAAACCTCATTGTCTAAATCTATCGGCATGTTGAAAAGACTGGGCGCGTTCTCAGTTTCTTTTTCGCGTAGTAGTTCTAATGCCAACTTCGTTCCAGCGTTTCTGAATCTCAACAATAGTGATTCGCTCTGACAATTCGATAGCCACTCTGCTGCTTGCTTATAAGCATGGGCCAACACGTCAGGCGCAAGGTGGTCTATTTCTTCAATCAAAGTCAGTGATGCGACTCCGGCCTTGCTCAACACACCGATCTGATGGGCAATTTCGATGCTTTCTCGAAAATTAAATTCCGCTTTTTCTCTTTTGCCGAGTCGGGCTAATGCGATCCCGTGAGTGATCAGAGTGTCAATTAACAAACCCAGGTGTCCGCTCTTTCGCAAACTCGCGGCTGCGATGCGAGCGACTGGTTCGGCTTCGGTGTATTTCGCTTCAGCAATGAACACCTGAGCGCGAGTGTCATCGATCTGCGCGACTACAACTTTATTCCGAACGACTAGGGCCAGTCGTCGCGCTTCATTCAGGTATTGATGCGCTTGACGAAAGCGTGAGAGCTTATAAAGCAGAAAACCGCGATTGTTGTTTACATCAGCACGAAACAGAGTGTTACGCGCCAGTTTGAATTCAATCTCTGCGGCTTCGTATTCGCGTAACGCCCGCTTGAAATAAGCCTCTCGGTTGTGCGAGGGGGCCACGCTGCGGAGTACCATCGCAAGCTGATTGTGATAGAACCCTTTCAAACTGTGGCTGTTGATCTTCCGAAATAATTTGGAGTTGTCAGTGAGAATTTTAAATGCTTCATCGTATCGCGTGAGTGACCATTCGACGACTGACAAACCTAACAGAGCATTGGCCCGCGCATTCCCTTCGATGATTAGCTTTTGGAGTGCATTGATAAACCATATTCGCGCTTCATCTAATGCCCCTGCTCGCCTGTAGCAGTATGCGATCTCGGTTTGCACTTGCGCGACTTTTTTCGCATCTTTCTCAGTCTCAAACAGACGCATACTTTCCGTGAGGTAGTCTCTGGCCCACTCATCCGCTTCTTTGATCTGATTCTGGCCGCCAATCCAGCTAGTGAGGATTCCCGCAACTAGCAACACTTCGGCGGTCGTGACTGGATTCAATCCTTCGGTTTTTGGACGTTGGCCCAACTGCGGCCACGACGGGCGCATAACTTCGCGCGCAGCGTCAAACTCGCCTCTTTCTTTCAGTTCTAAGGCGCGCTCACACAGAAGCAATGCCCCTGCATTGGCGGGAAGGTGCGAGGTGTCCAGCTTCGCCAGAGTCCTCATTGGACCAATCAGCCTTTCGAGTGAATGGGAGGAAAAGTGAACTGCAATTCGGATATTAGTTTGTAAGTCAATTACTTGCAATACGCCTTGCATTGTTGCTATCCGTTTCGATACAAAAATGTTTGTATCACCTAAGTCTCAAACGGGAGTAACATCAATGAAACGAATACTTGCAATGCTCATTTTGACGTGTGCTCTGTCTGTCTCGGCCTTCGCGGGAGAGATCCCGACTTGCAACCCCGCACCGACCGCAGCGACGGCTATGGGCGATGTTCCGACTAACGGCTCTGCATCTGTAACAGGAAACATGCCCACAAATGGTTTCTCTGATGTGACGAGCGAAACTGAGTCGAGTGTCTTAACAGACCTATTGCTCACACTCGTTGATCTGATAGTGCGCTAACCGAACTCGCTCTCTCAGTTGTGTCGCCGCCTCGCGGCTGTAAGGGAGAAGTCTGCCTTGCTGGTCATAAAAATTTATTTGTATCTCGCAGGATCAAGCCACTACTTAGTGGGCCTTGTCTGATTCTCTTGTCGGAAGTTATAAGCGCGACACATTGCCGATCTCCCGACGCTCTGTGATGTGAAAGAGCTTGATCGGCAATGGCCCAAACATCGCCCAGAGTGTTGGGCGGCACAAGGCGGTCGCATCGGTAAGGGTAGGCGACGCTTTGCACAAAGGGCACTACGGTGATTGTGGGAAATCCGTAGTGCCCCGTTTTACTTCACATGGACCACGCTCGACACAGACCAAAACGCTTAGCAGAGAAGCTATTGCAGATTCGTGAGGGGCTTGGCTTGACTCAACGGGAAATGGCAGAGCGGCTTGGAATCGAAAAGTCTTACAACATTATCTCGAAATATGAACGGAATAAGAGTTTGCCAACACTTGGAGAACTACTGGCCTATGCTCGCCTTGCGAATGTCTTCATGAACCAGATCGTCGACGATGATCTGGATTTGAATCTTTGAGGTAGACACACAAAAGCGGCGATTGTTGTCGCCGCTCTCTGTGTCTTCATTGACAAAGTACCGCTCGTTGTAGCTACAATCGTTGCGGTTGTCTGAGTGCTAGCAAGTCAACGAGCACGCACTCGTGACGCCGTAAGCAGTTGTACGCAATAAACTCGGCTCAGGCTTCCTGCGCCCGATGCTCGCAACATCGGGTTTCTCGGATGACCAACCACGCAAGGGAGCGGGACTTCGGTTCCGCTCTCTTGTTTTTAAAGAACCATCTAACAGCTTTCTGTTAGATTAAGCGGCCAAGGCCGTTTTACTTGCGCAAAAGGACGCCGCTGGCGTCACCTGTGTCACTGACATAGTAAGTCAATAGAGTCTAGGGAATCAAGAGAATCTAAACGCAGCGTTTAGATTGACGACCGCCAATAGCGTGTTTTGTCACACACAAAACCACCAGCACCGTTATGTGCAGTGAGCATGTTTTGCGCATAACACTGTCAAAGACAAATGCTACACCGCTGTCAATGAACTATCTCGTTGTGTTGCGTTCTTACGAACGCTGTTCAAGCACGCTTGCCGCTTTGGGCTATTCTTAACTCTTTCAGAACACCAGCCTTTATGTCCATTCGGGCGACCGCATTTGCAATCAGGAATGACAGCTAGCTCATACGCGGCCATGATCATATTACTATCTGCGCCGTATCCTTCCGCTCTAAGTTGACGCATTGTGGCGTGGTTGACGCATTGTGGCGCGTGTTGAGCATCCTGATTCCAGTAACTCAATCGCTCGCTGAAAACTATTTTCGCGTTTCGCTTTCTTCTTACTCATTGCTTGATCCGATTACAGGTGTTGGCAACACTGGACGGCGAGCAGGGAGCGTTGTATGGACCTGCGGTGTTAGACTTGCGGGCTGAAATGATTTGTCGTGCAGAAATATCGTTTGCACGGTGAATGCTCGGTCTAAGCGAATTGTCGTGCAAAGTTAGTTCAAGCTTTAGCTTGCTAAGAACAACCTAAAGGTTGAACTCAGAACGTGGCTCAAGGCTATTCCTCCGGCTCCTTCAGTTTCGCGCAGTAGGGCACGGGTAATACGAGTTCGAGATTGAAGTGGTCGCGGTTCAGTTCGAGGGTGATGCTTTTGGTTTCGATCTCTTTGTAGGCTTTGATCAGTTTATCTATTTGCGGGCAGTTTGCGCGGTCGCGGGAGATGGCGTAGAGGGAGCCGTGCACTGTGCCTTTAGATCCTTCGAGCACCGATAATTTGAAATGGCCTTCCGCGTCGGTCTTCGCAAAAACGCGGTCCTGATCCTGACCGGGTTTCTCCTCTGAGGCGAACTCCACCGACTCCTCAGCCGCCGGACGGCCGTCGGAGAAAAGAAGACGGCCTTGAATGGTTCGCGTCGACCGTTGCGAAGAAATGTGAATGTCAAAGTCTTGCAGCTTGTCGCCGGTGAGTATCGTCAAAACCGTCGCCTTCTCTTTATCCAAAACACCCGGATAATACGTAAGCGGAAACGGTTCATCGCTGTCGATGACGTTATCGTCGTTGGCTATCAGATAGTATTGGCCCAAACCGATGTCTTCGATCTTGAAGCGTCCGTTTTCATCCGTGCAGCCGAAAGGATGCCGGGTTTCAGTGGGCTGATCCTTCGCATGAAGGCTGACACAAACGCTACGCATCGGCAGTCCGTCAACTCCGAAGACTGTCCCCTTGACCGCAGTGTTTTCCGCGAAATAGAAGTCAACTCCGGCACAACTCTTTTCATTGAGATCGACGCGCCGTCGAGTTTGGTCTCGAAGGTCGACGATCGTCGCTCCAAACGCGGAACGGAGCTTCAAGTTCAAAGGAATTTCCGGCTTTACGACATACTGTCCGGGCGCCAAGCCGTACATCTCGTAGACACCGTTCTTGTCAGTGAAAACTTCGTGCGTCTCACGCTCGCCGATCAGTTTCACCTTCACGCCCATCAACGGTTTGTGGTCACCTTGATTCCATAGCGCACCCGCGATGCGTGTCTTCTCGGCAGCACCAGGCAGTGCCCGAAGATAAAGCAGATCGTTAGCAGCGTATTCGGCGTTTCTCGTACGTCCACAGCCGGCGACATACCATGACTTTCCCTTCTTATCGTAAGTAGCGTAGAACAACCAACGTTGGCCTTCCTTATAGACCATGTCGCAGGAAATCTCGTAACTGTGAAAGATAAGTTCCGGTGCCTTAACTCCTTTAAACGCTTCGTCGACTTGCACGACAGCCACCTGAACATTGAGGTCTTCTCCCTCAAGTTTCATTGGCTGCTGCTTAACGCTCGTAACCGTTCCGACGAACACGGCTTCCGCCATCAGGTAAGCGCCGCACGGTGAAGTAGTGCCGAAACAACTGCAAGCTAGAGCGAGGCGAGGACAGAAGATGATCGTTACAAACACCGCGACAGGCAGGATGAGTTTCATCTGCGGGCTCCTTTAGTGTTGCAGTTCGGGTGACTCGAGAAGATCTTCAATTTCATCGTAGTCCTTCTTGCGCGCCCAGGCGAGCGGCGTGGACCATGGCGCGCCTGACTTGTTTGGATCGGCGCCGCAATCCAGGAAAAGTTTGACTAACTCGACGTGTCCCCAACGCGCCGCATAGCCCAACGGTGTCGAACGATACTCGTCGTCGACGCGATTAACATCCGCACCATGTTCGATCAGTAAACGCGCTTTAGCGAGGTCGCCGGTGTGGGCCATGTCGTGAAGCAGCGTAAAGCCGCGCCAATTCATGTGATTCGGGTTCATACCTCGTTCGAGGAGAAACCTCGCGGTGAGGTAGTTATTGAAATAATACCGCGCGCCCCACTTCGAGATATCAGGACAACGCGCGCCGTGGTCCATGAGTATTTCGAGCAGGCGATGATCGCCGTCTTTCGCGGGCATGTAGAGTATTCCTTCTCCCCAAAACGCTGTTTCATCAAGCGCGAGATCCGGACGCTCTTGCAGCATCGCCTCGACCTCGGCGTGTTGGCGATCGTTAACGAGTTGCTGAAATCTCCTCTGCGTTTCGTCTTTTTCGTAGTCGATCGCGCCAGTGTCACCCCACTCGCGCGTCAGCGAAGGATCGGCGAGTGTTTGTCGCAGGATTTGAGTGATTTCGGCGAAGCCGCGATCGTTGGCGACGGTGATCAGTGAATCGAGGAAAGGATGCGTTCTATAAGTCGGATCCAGTGCGCCGCGTTCGATGAGGAACCGGACCAGATCGACGTGACCTTCGCGAACGGCGAGATGCAGCGGGGAAGTGTAGTCGTACTGACACGTCAGCAGTTGCGGATTCGAATTGACAAGCGCCGCTACGCGATCTACATCTCCGTCGAAGCTCGCACTGAGCGTGTTCCACACTTCAGTCGTGGTCGAGACGCCACCAGCGTGGAGCTTGATCGGGTGAGTCTCCTTCATTTCGAGTGGTTGGATCATTGGTGAGTTCTCGATTCGTGCCACTTACTGAGCAGCTCTTGCTCTCGCGTGGAATCTATTCCGGCTTTCAACGCCGTGTCGCGCAATTCATCGCTTGCCCAAGCGAGCGTGTCGCTTACTGTTTCATTCAACGGCCGGATGCGGAGGCCCGCGGCAAACGCCTTGTCGCAGTTAACAAACATGAAACCTTGTAATTGAGGCGCTTCTTCTTCCGGCAACCAGAGCGGCATCTCGCTCCATGCCGCAACCTTTTCTTCGCGCAAAAACTCCTCAGTGGCCCAAGTGAAAATTGCGTCACTGTTAGCAGCCGACTTGCACTCGTCCAGTACGTCCTGCATCGTCAGAGTGTTCGGCAAACGATTCGCGTTATAAACACCGGCGACGCCACCTTCCGTCATCAACACGATCCACTCCGCCAGGTCGCGAGCATCGATAAACTGCACCGGCCGCGCCGGACGGCCCGGAGCCAGCACTTCACCGCCGCGAGCTACGCGCACGACCCAATAAGTAAACCTGTCAGTGTAATCGTATGGACCGACAATCAAACCGGGACGAACGATCAGCACACGGTTCGGCATGGCCTCTTCCGCCGCCTGCTCGCAAAGCGCTTTCAAACCTCCATACAACTCCGCGTAAGCCGGTTGACCCGCAGTATCGATTGCATAAGCGCGCTCCAGTTGCTCGCTCGTCAAACCGCGGAGCGGCGCAGTCTCAACGACGCCGGGCACGCTCACATCCGCATACGCCGACTGGCTCGAAATAAAAACATAACGTTCCACCGACCCGGACAACATTTCCGCGGTAGCCTTCACATTACGCGGCAAGTACCCGCACGTATCAATCACCGTGTCCCAGCGCCGGCCTTGAAGTTTATCGAGATCTTTGTTTCGATCACCGGCGATCGTTTCCACGTCAGCGAACGGAGACGGTTGCGTGCCGCGGTTGAACAGCGTCACCTCATGACCGCGCTCGAGTGCCGCCGCAACCAAATGCCGGCCGACGAACCTTGTTCCACCAATAATCAGCAGTTTCATTTACTTTGTGACAAACTCTCCGCCAACGATGCTATTACAACCCGAACCATTGATCCACATCCCAAT
>DATEHX010000366.1:0-24945 GCA_035279345.1 Pyrinomonadaceae bacterium
CGTACTCACGGAAGCAATCAGGAAGTGAGCCACAAAGAGGCACAAAAAGCACAAGAGATTTAATAAACCTCTTGTGCTTTTTGTGCCTCTTTGTGGCTCTTTAGGACGTTAGCGTTTGTAGTGTGCGGCGTAGTCCGGAACGGGGATTTCCGCGGATAAACGTGGGTCGTTGATTGGATCACCCGCAACTAATTTCAAAGGAATAATACCCGCCCACATCGGCAACGAGTAGTCTTCTTCATCGTCCAGCGGTGGACCGGTGCGGATCTTCGCTGAAGCTTCTTCCATCGGCAGGCAAAGCACTGTCGTCTGTATCATCTCCTGCTCGTTTGGCTCTCGCACGTCGGCCCAACGCCCGCGAACGATGTGTTCCGACAACGCCACGAGCGCGTCGTACTTCTCTTTCGGATCGTCAACCAGCGTCGCATGGCCAAACACCAGCACTGAACGATAATTCATCGAGTGGTGAAACGCCGACCGCGCCAGCACGAGACCATCCACGATCGTCACCGTCACACACGCATCCAAACCACCCGCCAACGACCGCAACATGCGGCTCGCCTGCGAACCGTGAATATAAAGTTTGTCATCGACGCGTGCGTATCCCGTGGGAATCACAAACGGCTGACCGTCGACGGCGAAACCGACGTGACAGATGAACCCCTCATCCAGAATTCCGTAGACAGTCTCGCGATCGAAGTGACCGCGCTTGGGGAGGCGCTTAAGTTTGGTGCGATCAGTTTGGGGAAATGTCATAATCGGCCACAGAGTACCACAGATACCACGGATCATTTGTTAAGGAGATATTGATGCGCCTTCGACTACCCCTGATAGCTACCTGTCTGCTCGCTCTCGCCTTCGTTACGCAAAACACTTTGGCTCAGAATGGAAGAGCAACCACCAAATCTCCGCTCGAAGAAGCGTTCTCGCGGCTGGAGTGGCGCAGTATTGGACCAGCAAACATGGGCGGACGCATCGCCGACGTCGAAGGCGTGCCGGGCGATCCGAACGTTGTTTACGTTGCGAGTGCTTACGGAGGTTTGTGGAAAACGACGAACGGCGGCGTGACGTGGAAACCGATCTTCGAACGCCAGGGAACGATATCGATCGGCGACATCGCGCTCGCGCCCGGCAACCCGGACGTGGTTTGGGTCGGCACAGGCGAATCCGCCGTGCGCAACAGCGTCTCGTTTGGCGACGGCGTTTACAAATCTACTGATGGCGGTAAGACGTGGCAGCACATGGGACTCAAGGAGACTGAACGCATCTCCGCCATCGCGATCAATCCGCAAAACCCGGACATCGTTTACATCGGCGCGTTGGGCCATGCTTTTGGTCCAAACGAAGAACGCGGCGTGTTCATGACTACGGATGGCGGTAAGACCTGGAACAAGACGCTCTACATCGACAACCAGCACGGCGTCGCGGATCTCGAGATCGATCCGACGAATCCAAACATCCTTTACGCGGGCATGTGGAGTTTTGAGCGCAAGCCATGGACGCATCGCAGCGGCAGCGAGAACGGCGGCGTTTACAAGTCGATCGATGGCGGCCGCACGTGGAACAAGTTGACCAACGGCTTGCCGAAACTGATGGGCCGCATCGGCGTTCGCGTCGCGCCGAGTAATCCGAATGTTGTTTATGTGATCGTCGAAGCGAAAGACGGCACGCTCTATCGTTCAGACGATCGCGGCGAGACGTTCAAGATGGTTTCGAAGAACACCGATATCGTGTCGCGCGGTTTTTATTACACGAAGGTGCGCGTCGATCCGACAAATGAGAACCACATCTTCGCGGTTGCGTCGACGCTCTTCACTTCAGTCGATGGCGGCAAAACGTTTCGTTCGATCACCGGCCGCACGCACATCGACTTTCACGCGCTCTGGCTCGATCCCAAGAACCCGAAACGAATGTGGCACGGACAGGACGGTGGTATCGCTGTCACTTATGACGGAGGCGAGTCGTGGGAAGCTGTTTACAACATTCCGTTGGGCCAGTTCTACCAGATTCACGCCGACAACCGGACACCGTTCTATTACATCATGGGTGGTTTGCAGGACAACGGTTCGTGGACTGGACCAAGCCGCACGCGCGAACCCGCGGGCATCATGAACGACGATTGGCGCATGGTCAGTTTCGGCGACGGGTTTTACATGATCAATCATCCTGACGATCCCGAGCAGTATCTTTCGGAGTCGCAGGGCGGTGACATCGTTTGGACCGACTTTCGCACGCGCGAGCAGCAGTCGATCAATCCGTGGGGACGGGGCAGTGGCGGCGGTCCGGCGGCGGGACAGAAGTATCGTTTCAACTGGAACTCGCCGATCGTCTTTTCGGCTCACGATAAAACGACTGTGTTTCTGGCGGGCAACGTCGTTTTCAAGTCGCCTGATTTCGGGAAGACGTGGGAACAGATCAGTCCGGATTTGACGACGAACGATCCTGAGAAGTTGAAAGATGCCGGTGGTCCGATCGCGATTGAGAATTCAACGGCTGAGTATCACTCGACGATCATCAGCATCGCGGAATCGCCGGTGCAGCGAGGTCAGATTTGGGTTGGCACTGACGACGGTAATCTGCAAGTCACGACTGACGGCGGTAAGAACTGGAAAAACATTATTGGGAATGTGTCCGGTGTCGGCAAGAATTCGCCTGTATCGCATGTCGAGCCATCGAGAATTAACGCGGACACAACCTACATCTCTTTGGACCGGCACATGTTTGATGACTTTAGACCTTATATCTTTAAGAGTGTTGATGGTGGGAAGAGTTGGACCAACATCTCCGGGAATTTGCCGGCGAAAGCTTACGTGCAGATCGTGCGTGAGGATCCGAAGAACACAAACCTGCTGTACGCGGGAACTGAGTTGGGCTTGTTTGCTTCTTACAACGGTGGCAAAGACTGGTTGGCGTTGAATCTCAAGAACCTGCCGAACGTGGCGGTTCACGACATCCTGATCCATCCGCGCGAGAACGATCTGATTCTCGCGACGCACGGACGCAGCATCTGGATCTTTGACGACGCGACTGTGCTGCAGCGAATGAATCAGCAGATTCTGGATTCCGCCGCGTACCTGTTTCCCGTGCGACCAGGATTGAGATTTGCGAGCCGTTTCACGCGTTACGGCATCGGCGAAAAGGTATTCACTGGTCCGAATCCTCCGGCCGGTGCTTTGATCACTTATTACTTGAAAGACAAAGTCGACGAGAAGATCGCTTTGAAGCTTCAGATTTTCGATCGCGATGGAAAACTGATTCAGGACATCGAGCGTCCGCCTCGTGAAAAAGGCTTGAATCGTATCGCGTGGAACCTGCGTTTGGGTGGTCCTGAAGTGCGCCGTCCGCCAACGCCGGAGCAGATCTCGTTTGGCGGTGGGCCGCGTGGTCCACAGGTCTTGCCGGGAACTTACACCGTGAAACTCACGGCCGGCGACAAAGTGTTTGAGGAAAAAGTAGAAGTGAAACTAGATCCGGGTATCAAGGCGTCGGCCGCCGAGCTTCAGCAAACGCTCGACATGCAAATCAAACTGCGCGACATGCAGTCGACGATGAGCATGTCGTTGCGTTTTCTCGACAGTTTGAAAGAGCAGGTCAAGCAGGCGCAAACGACGATGAAGACGCTCGCCAAAGAGCCCGACAAGGACATGATGAAAGCGCTCGAAGACTACATCAAAGAGTTGGACACGATGCAGGACAAACTCGCGGCGCGTAATGAAGGATTGGGGTTCTCTGGCAGGGATCAGGTGACGGACCACATCGGCAGTCTTTTCTTCGCACTCGATGCTAACTTTGGCCCAACGCTCGGGCAGCGGCAGTTCTTCGACGAGATTCAACCCGCGTATCGCGCGCGAATGGATGACGTCAACAAATTCCTGCGCGACACGCTGCCACAGTGGAATGAAAAACTTCGCGGGTGGAACGCGCCAACGTTGACCACCCGCAAACCGTTTGACTTTTAGCCACAGATAGACACGGACAACACGAATTTAATTCCGCGTTGTGTCCGTGGCTGCTGGTGTCGGGGGGATTGATGGGGTAACGCTGGTCAGGCGGATGTTTCCGTTGATGCCTTTCGCGGTGATGCCGCTGCCGCCGGTGCCGATGCGCGCCCAGTAGCTGCCGCGCTTGCCTTTGTCGATGGAGACGTTCGGAATCTCTGCAATGACGCGCCCGTTCATGCCCTTCGCATCGAAATCCGCGTTCAGGTCCGCCGGCAACTGCAATTCGATGTTGCCATTGATGCCGCTGAGATTGACGCCCTCTGCCTCGATCCGCTTCATACCGAACACAACGTTCCCGTTGATACCCTTCAACGTCGCACTGCCCGACGCGTTCGCTACACGAACCTTTCCATTGATGCCGCCGATATCAATCGCGCCATCAAGTTCGCCGGCCACAAACGCTCCATTCACGCCCTTTGCGTAAAGCGAAATCTGGCGCGGCAGTTTCAGCGTGACGCGTTCTGAGGCTTTAGATCCAAACAGCTTCGCGAAGAAGTTGTGGTCCGTCGTGTCGCCCGTAATACGAAGCCGGTTCGCGTCAGCCTGAATCTCAATCTTGCGTCGATTCAACGCTTCCTGGCTCGACGCGGTTCGTTGGATGTAGACCTCCGCGGTCCGCGTGTCAGACGTTTCGATCGTAACCGAGCCGTTGATGCCGCCCAGTTCGACTCGCGCACCGGGCGCAAGCTCGTAGTTCTGTCGCACCTCTTCACGGACTTCGTCCCCAGCCTCATGCGAGACGAGCCCGCGAATTTCCGCTACCGTCTCTTTACCTGAAGACGAGCGAACGACAACGCCGGCAATAGCCGCAAGCGCCACGAGCACGATCAAAATGATTAAGCGTTTCATTGTCCTGCCTCAGAAATTACTTGAAAAATGGACTGTCGGGGTCTTTAACGACGATTCTCAAAAATATGTTTCGGAAATTGCCGCTTGACAGTAACTCGGCCGCAGCATAGAGTCCAACCCCTCACAACTTATCGAACTATGGGCGAACGTAACGGAAAAGACCTGAAAGTATTGCTGGTCGAAGACTTTGAAGACACTCGACTCGTTCTGCGTCTGGCATTGGAAGACCACGGCTTCATTGTGTTCGAAGCGGAGAATGGCCAGAAGGCTGTCGAAAGCGCGAACCGCGACAATCCGGACGTGATTCTCATGGACCTCACGATGCCGCTCATGGACGGCTTTGCAGCGGCAAAGTTGATGCGGCAGAACGATCAACTCAAAAACGTTCCGATCATCGCGATGACCGCGCATCAGGAAACCGACTATCGTTCCGACGCCAAAGCCTCCGGTTTCGACGCTTACGTCACCAAACCGATCGACGTCAGCTTTCTCAAAGAACTAATCACCGGACTTTTGATCTAATAGCGATTTACGTAAACGCAGTGCCTGGCCCGGACGCTCGCCGGTGACCTTTCCTTCGTTCCAAACTTCGATTCCGTTTACAAAGACGCGCTTCACACCGTCCGCAACCAACTGCGGATCTTTGAACGTTGCGCGATCGATAACCCGCACCGGATCAAACAGCACGAGGTCAGCCTTAAAGCCCGAACGAATTAATCCCCTGTCGTGCAGCTTGAAACGCGCCGCGGGAAACGAAGTCATCTTGCGAATCGCTTCGGGCAAACTCAACCAACGCTGTTCGCGAACGTAACGACCCAAAACACGCGGATACGTGCCCGCACCGCGCGGATGTCGCGAACCGATCCCACCATCACTGCTGACCATCACCCACGGCTGGCGGTAAAACATCTGGATGTCTGCGTCTTTCATCGAGTGACAAACCACACCCGCGCCGCCATCGCGCACGATCTTCATGTAGAGCTCAACCGGACTGATCTTTTCTGCTTTACTGATCTCAGCCATGGTCTTGAACTCATATTCCGGATGCGCCCGGCAACTAACGATCGTGATATTCGCTGGTCCACCAACGTCCGCTAAACCACGGGCCACGTCGATCGGGTCTTCGTGACGTCCACTCGGAATCAACACTCTGATCGTCGAACTCCACGCGTCGTACGGATAACAATCGGCAGTAACGTCCTGACCACGCGAACGCGCTTTATTGACCAGTTCGACCACCTGTTTCGCTTTATTCCAAACCTTCAGCGTGCCGAGTTTGATGTGCGAAATCTGTACCGGAATGCGTGCTTCTCGGCCGATCTGAAGCGCTTCAGCAAACGCTTCGAAAGCCTTGTCTGCTTCGTCGCGAATATGGCTGATGTAAATTCCGCCATGCGCACCCGCGACTTTCGCAAGCGCGACGACTTCTTCAATCGAAGCGGGTTTGCCTGTTTCGTACTCGAGTCCGGTCGAGAGTCCCATCGCGCCTTCGCGCATCGCCTGCTCGACCAACTGCCGCATCTTTTCAATCTCTTCGGGCTTGGCGAGACGATTCGTGTCTTCACCCATCACGCGCTCTCGCACCGTCGCATGGCCCACGAACGTGAGCACGTTGAGCGCGATCGGTTTTTTATCGAGCTCCCGCAGAAACTCGCCGACCGGAAACGGCGAACCGCCATCCTGGCCCACGACAACCGTCGTGATGCCTTGTGAGACTTGTGACGCGGCGGAAGGATCGCTGCTGAAACCACGATCCGAATGATTGTGTGCGTCAATGAAACCGGGCGCGACGACCAGTCCAGCCGCATCGATCACACGAGCACCGGATGGAATCTGAACCTGACTGCGTTTGCCGGCGGCGACAATCGTGTCGTTCTTCAAAAGAACAACGGAGTCTGTGATCGCACCACGGCCCGAGCCGTCGATCAGGGTTGCGCCAACGATCGCAACGGCGCCGTCCGCGGCACGGGACGTGAACAACGTCGCGACCGCGACTGACAACAGCAGTAAAAGGCTTAGCAGCTTTTTCACGGTTTCTTTTTATTAGCGGTTATGTAGTCTTCGAGCTTTTTGCGATCCGGGTAGTCAGGTTTCTTTTTCAGAAACTCTTCGTATTCGAGCGCCGCGCGATCCTTTAAGCCGGCCGCGTTGTAAAGCGTTGCGAGCCGCAAATGCGCATCGGCTCTGCCAACCGGATCGAGTTTTATTGATTCATTGAGATAACCAACGGCTTTCGAGCCTTTCTTGATCTGCAAGTACGACTCGCCGAGATAGAAGTTTGCATCAGCGGATGACGGTTGAATCTCGACTGCTTTGGTCAGTGGCTCGATCGCGCCTTCGAAGTTCTTGCGCACCACACGCACGCGGCCGAGGTTCATCTGTCCCAGAAAGAACTGCGGCCGTTCAGTCACGCTTTTTACGTAGGCGTTTTCGCTCTCATCGAGATTCTGTTTGAAAAGATAGAGCGTGCCGAGTTCGGCCCACGCCTGAAAATCATGCGAGTCGGCGGTGACGAGTTGACGCAAAGTCGTGATCGCATCGTCGTAACGCTTCTGATCGGTCGCTTCCCGTGCGGTCACAAACAACTTTTCGTTAGCGTCAGATCGTTTGTAAAAATCGGCGGCGGAGATTGAAGACGGCTTGGACGACGTGCTTCCCTTCCACGCCAGTTCGATATTCTGCCGCACCCGTTCCGCGCCGCCCGACAAAATCTCGACGCGCATGCGCGCGACTTCTTCGTGGTCCAACAGAACGATCAGTACATACTGACCGGCCGCGAGATTGATGAACTGATAACGCCCACCGGAACTGACGTACTGGCGATCTGCCGGAAGTCCACCGAGATTGTTGAGCACGATCTCATACATGAGAGGCTTGGGTCTCTTGTCCTGGCCTTCGTCGACCGTGACGTCGCCAAAGAGAATGTAAGGGCCGCCGCCGATTCCTAATTGTGAGCGGCGATCCTGAGCGTACGCGCCGACAATGAAGACGAATATGGCGAACACAGAGAAAACAACCCTACGCATGATCGAGTTCTCCTTCCCGGACAGGATTGACAGAAGTTACAGGATTTTACTTTTTTAAGAAACAAAAACGGGCTGAAGCTTTTGAGCTCCAGCCCGTCATTTTAAGTTAGCCCCAAGGTGAAGCTCAGAAAGTGAAACGAGCTCCGACCTGCATCACGCGCGGTTGTCCCTGGATCGAAGTAAAGTTCGACCAGTTGCTGGGAATGTCGTCAACCGAAGTGATCTGGTCCGGGTCTAGCTGCAAACCAAATCCCGTGCGGCTGGTGTCCATGCCAAACATCCGCTGCGTATTGGTCACATTGAATACCTCGAAGCGAATCTGAAGTTTCTGTGTTTCGCTCCAGGGCATGTCAAACGACTTGCTCAATCCCATGTCGAGGTTTACGTAACCGGGCAGACGCAGCACGTTGCGATCGCCGGTCTCACCAGCGGACGCACCACGCCAACTCTTGTACGCTTCGAGCAGGCAGGCGCCGAAGAGCTTGCCGCCTTGCGTCGGACAAGACTCAATCGGCCGGAGACGAACGCCGCTGCTCTGAGCATTCCAGTTGGTGGCCCAACGCGCATCGTCGTACGGGCTGAACATCGGCAAGCCCGAGTTCCAACGGAAGATACCGCTCATTTGCCAGCCACCGACAAGTGCATTCGCCAGCTTGTTGACACCGGAGAAGTACCGGCGGCCACGGCCAAACGGCAATTCCCAAACGGCGTTGGCATTGATGATGTGTCTGACGTCGAAGTCGGAGTTGGCAAAGTTGTCGCTTTGTCTCAATGGATTCAGGATAAACGCTCCACCGAATGCGTCACTGGTCTGGAGACCGGAAGCATCGTCCATCGAATGCGACAGCGTGTAGTTGAAGTCCATCGTCAAACTGCGGCCGAGACGTTCGCGAATGCTCAGCGTTCCAGCGTGATAGTTTGACCTGGCAATGCTGCTGAACGCCGACAGGGCGCCGTACTGCGGATGGAAGAAGATGTTTCGTCCCAAGCCATCTTCGATAACGTCCTGCGTGTCGGTCCAGTCGTTGCCGTAGAAGTTCAAGGCAACGGCGTACACGGCCTGCGTCTGCGTCAGGTTGTAAGTCGGAAATACGTCGCAGCAAGCGCCGAAGTAGATTTCATCCATCGCCTGCGCGAACGACACCGGGTTACCGTCCAGTAAGAGGCTGGTCGGCAGCATATTCTGGAACCACGGGATGTTCGGGATCTGATCGATCGGTGTACCGGCTCGGCGGAATTGCTCGAGCATGCCGGCGGCCGTGTACCAATCCATTCCCGACTTCGGATCGACGAGATTGTTGAGCGCCATCACATCGCGCGCGGCGATGAGATTACGCGCCATCCTGCCGATGTAAGAGGTCTGAATTACGAGACCCTTGGGCAGTTCACGTTCGTAAGTGAAATTCCACGAGTAGTTGACTGGCGCCTTGATGGCGGAGTCCAACGTCGATTCGATACGCGCTGACTGGAATGCCGGATTGCTGTTGAAGGGTTGTGTACGCGGGAAACTGATATTTCCCGGAGTACTGATATTGGGCAACGTCCTGATGCTTTGGCCAAGACCGGTGAAACGCGGCGCCAGACTGTCAAAAAAGTCATAGGTGTTGGCCGCAATGGTATCGCTCGACGAGAAACCGAGCGTGTTGTTCAGGTCAAAGCTGACGGCGAGTTGCTGACCGTAGTAGTCGTTTGTGATCGCAAAGCCACCACGAAATACTGACTGGTGGTTTCTGCCGAAGATCTTGCCCAGGAATCCATCTCCGAACGAGGGAGACCAGGCGACGGCTACGCGCGGCTGGAAGTTATTCTTGTCCCACGAATAAAGCGGCTCCGCATTATTCGCTGGTCCTGAAAGGACGAGTGTCAGCGGCTGCACGAAATTTTCGCCGCGTAGTGCCGCGGCCTTGCGCAACTCAAACACTTCCGAAAGCGGGATATCCGTTCTGACTTCGAAACCCTTCTTCTCATAGACCGGTCTGCTGAGTGTGTAACGCAATCCGTAGGTGAGCGTCAGGTTCGGCGTGATCTTCCAGGAGTCCTGACCGTACCAGTCGTACTCCTGAGTCGCAAACTCACGTTCGCTGGGAGTGCCGATAGGCTGGATAGTGCCATCTTTATCGAAGATAAAGTTCCCGGAATACTGAGAGAATCTTCCGATGATGGCCGTCACGGCATTCTGCACGCCGGCAGCCGAACCCTGAATCGGGAACGACTCCTCGATCGGGTCGGAAATACTGGTACCGCCACCCAGGAAGAACGACGGATTCGTGATCGCATCGTCGTAAGAGTTAGCGAACGATACTCGCTTGTTGGAGATCGCACGGAAGTTAGTGCCGAAAGCGAGGGTGTGATTTCCCTTCACCCACGACAAGTCGTCAGTAAAGTTGTGTACCGGCGTGATGCGAGTAAGCGTTCGGCTAAACTGAAACGGCGAGAACACGAACCGGAAACTGATCGAGTTGTCCGCCGAGTCGCCCTGCTGGCTGAACGCTTCACGCGTGTAACCATAGCGGAACGTATTGACGATGTTGTTGGTCAGCGTCCACGTGTGACCCGCGGCAATGCCCATCGGATGGGACCAGATGGCCGGCGCCGGGGTATCGGGGAACTGCCGCTCGCGCGTGATCACATCGTAAATGATGCTGGTTCTGAGAAACGCTTGCTGCTTACTGGTGAGATTGAAATCGAATTTACCAGTGTGAGAGTTACGTTTGACCGGGGTCGGCGCATTGAAGCGAAAGCCCCCGGTATTAAATCCATCGCCGATTGTGAAATCGTTAGCGGGATATTTCGCTGCGGCCTGGCCCAGGAACGCAATCGCCGCCGGGTTCGTTCCCACTTCCTCCCCGAAGATGTCGGTGATGTCGGCCGGTGTCAAAGTGGTTATGCCCCCTTCAGGATTGCGGAAACGAACCAAACCCTGACCGAGACTCGCCAACGGAACATTGCGTACAACGGAAACCGATCGCTGAATCCGATCGCCTTCAAAACTGTAGAAGAAGAAGGCGCGGTCCTTGACGATTGGTCCACCAAGCGAGCCGCCGAATGTGTGCCTGATTAGCGGCGCGCGGGAAACACCCGCTGCGTTGTTGAAGAAATCGTTCGCCTGGAATGCCGATGTTCGATAGAACTCGAATGCGCTTCCGTGCCAATCGTTGGTGCCACCCTTGGTTACGAGTGAGACCTGCGCTCCGGCCGAACGTCCCTGGTTCGCGTTGGGGTTCGTCGTTTGCACGCGAAACTCTTCAATCGCATCAGCGTTGAGACGCAACACAGTTCCGTTTGACGGCGTCAGGTTGTCGATCGCGGTTCCATTTGCCGGGTCGGCGGTGCCGCTGGTAACAGCGTTCGTTTGCGCTTCGTTAATGTCCACTCCGTCGAGCGTGACATTCGTTTGGTCCGCGCGTGCGCCGGCCACGTAGCCATCGCGTGTCGCCGCGGTCTGTAACGTCAGCAGATTGGGGACGCTGCGCGCTTCCAACGGCAACTGCGTGATCTGCTTGTTGACGAAGTTGGTGCCGAGCGTACCGTCCTCACGGTTCACCAGCAGTTCGGCCGAACTGGTCGAAACCGTTACCGACTCGGCGATGTTGCCGATCTCTAGTTGAACGTTCAGCGTAACGGGACTCGCGATGAGGGCGTGGATGTCAGTGACCACACCTTTCTTGAAGCCGCCCGCCTCGACTTCGAGCCGATAGTCGCCAACTTGCACGGCTTCGAACCCAAAAACGCCTTCTTCCGAGGTGGTGGTGGTACGTTCGGTGGCAGTGCCCGTGCTAATCAACTTCACGTTAGCACCTGCCACGACGTTACCTTGGGGATCCTTAACTGTACCGCGAACTGTGGAAGTTCCACCCTGTGCAAACGCCGTCAGGGCAAAGACCCCGACGAGTAAAGCGGCGCTTAAAAATCGGGCGGCACTTCTCAAGGAAATTCTTGTTTTCATTGAGTCCTCCGATGCAATTTTGTTCTGCGGATCCGGACCTGGAAGGCTGTGTCACTAGATCCGAAAAAAGATGAGAGGCGGATTAACCGTGAAAAACTTGTCGATGCAATGCATTTTCTTGCAGAAACTATTCCGCGACAGCGAGGTGATTACTCCGCCACAAAACACTCGCGTTTTCACATTCGGGTCAAGACCGATAAGGTTTTGTGAGTCAGAGTATATCCAAAATTCTGGTACGGTCTATAGAAATTCGGAGAGGCGTTATTTTTTCGTTAGTCCTTCGACTAAGACTTCGGAAAGACGGGACATAAGCAGGTAGGCGGGATTGTCGACGGACCACAATATTTCCGGCATATCATCGCAAGAAATGGCCATCGCGATCTTCCCTTTCTTCGTGTAGAGAATGGCGACTGAACTGCGCAGACGATCGAGTGCGCCGTACTTGCTGGCCACGGGTGTGTCCGAAAGCGAGCGGCCGATCGCGTTGCGGCCCTGTTCGCGTTTCATCAGTTCGAGCATCTCTTTCGAAACAGCGGGATTGATGATTTCGCCGCGTTCGAGTTTCTCCATCACCAGTACCATCTCGCGCGGCGTCGCCATGCCGAGACCGTACTTTTTGTTCTCGGGATCTTTTCCGGCCGCGCTCTCACCGCCGGCGAAAACCTTGCGCATGATCTTGATGTTCTTGAAACCGAGTGATTCCATGCGCGCATTGACGGCGTCGGTGGTTAGCACGTCGAGAACGAGATTTGTAGCGGTGTTATCGCTGAGGATCATCATGAGGTTGACGGCGTCGCGAAGTGTGAGATGAAGATTGTCTGAAAGCTCGTTGAGAATGCCGGAGCCGCCGACTTTCTTTTCTTTGGTGAGTATCACTTCGTCGGTCCACTTTAGCTTGCCTTCGTTGACGCGCGCGAAGGCTTCGATCATGACAGCGATCTTGATGGTGCTTGCGGTGCGCACGCGTTCGTCGGGGTTGAGTGAGTAGGTTTCGCCGGTGTCGAGGTTTTTGGCGAACAGGCTGACTTTGCCTTTGAACGCTTTAACGAGAGTTTTTACTTGATCGTCGAGAGAGTCTTGGGTTTGTGCGGCAACGGGGACAGAAATTAAGAGGATCAAAAGAAAAGCGAATTTTGTTTTCATAAGTAGCGCATTATAAGTGGCCCAACGCGATCAACAACTCCGCGTTCAGAATCGCAGCACCAGCGGCGCCGCGGATGGTGTTATGACTCAGCACTACAAAACGATAATCGAGCACTGAATCCGCTTTTAATCTACCAACGGTAATACTCATGCCGCTCCCGCAATCCCTGTCCAATTTTGGTTGCGGCCGGTCTTGCTCATCGCGCACGACGATCGGCGCGCCCGGCGCGGAATATAATCCAAGCTCCTGCGGCAACGAACTGTAACTTGTGAGCGACTCGCGCACGTCGGCGAGTGTTACTTTACGCGCGAACTTCACGCGCACCGCGGCCATGTGTCCGTCAGCCACATTCACGCGATGACACTGAGCGCTGACGGCCATCGGCGCGGTTTCGATTCGCGCGTCGTTGAAGCGGCCAAGTATCTTTGTGGTTTCCGTTTCGATCTTCTCTTCTTCGCCGCCGATGTAAGGCAACACGTTGTCGATGATATCGAGTGAGGCAACGCCGGGATAACCCGCGCCGGACAGTGCCTGCAAAGTCGTCGCGACCGTCGCTTCGACGCCAAACGCCAAGTGCAGCGGTACGAGCGCGAGTGCGAGCATGATCGTCGAACAGTTTGGATTAGTAACGATAAACCCGCCGCGCGGATATTTGTTTCGCTGTCGTTCAAGCAAACCGAGATGGTCGTGATTGACTTCGGGAATCAACAGCGGCACGTCTTCATCCATGCGAAACGCAGACGAGTTGCTGATTACCGAATAACCGGCCGCCGCAAAACTTCCCTCAGTCTCACGCGCTATCTCACCCGGCAAGCTCGAAAACACGAGATCGCAATCGAGCGGTGGCGCAGGCGGTTGAACCGGCATCGTTCGCACCGCAGCAGGCATTTCCCCGTGCAAACGCCACGTGCAGGCTTCGCCGTACGTCTTTCCCTGCGAACGATCTGACGCCGCAACAGCGGTGACTTCAAATTGCGGATGGTCCACCAGCAACTGAATAAATCGCTGCCCGACCATGCCAGTCGCGCCGAGAATTCCGACTCTGTATTTACGATTCATACCGTTTCCCGCAAAGGCGCAAAGGAAAACCAAAGAGCTTACTTTGCGCCTTAACGTCTTTGCGCGAGACCTTTCTTAATCCTTTGTACGCCCTCGCTCAACGTGTCGAGATCCGCACAGAACGACACTCGCAAAAACCCCTCGCTCTCGCTGCCAAACGCCGCACCCGGAACCGTGATCACGCGCGCTTCCAGCAACGCCTCAGCGACTTTCATCGATGGCCCAAACTCACTTACATCTACCATCGTGTAGAACGCGCCGTCGGGCGTCACGGCTCTCAATCCCAGTTCAGTTTGGATCAAGTTCAATAAGTGATCGCGTCGCGCCCGGAACGTTTCACGAAATCCCGCACGCGCGGTTTCTGCTTCATCGCCCCACGCAACCAGCGAGGCTTTTTGCGAAACCGTCGAAGCGCACGTCGTGACATAACCATGCAAAACGAGCGCTGCTTTGATCACCGCTTCGTCACCAGCGATCCAACCCAAACGCCAACCGGTCATGCTCATCGACTTCGACAACCCGCTGATCACAATGGGGCGATCGTAAAACGACGACGCAGATTCCGGACGTTCGGCTGTGTAGTACAGCTCGCGATAGATCTCGTCGCTGATCAGGTACGCGCCGTGATCGCGCACAGCGTCCGCTATAAACGCCAGGTCGTCGCGTGAAAGCGTGCGTCCCGTCGGATTGGAAGGACTGATACAAATGACGACCTTCGTTTGCGGCGTCAAAGCACGGCGAAACTCGTCGCGGTCAAATGCAAATCCGGTCTCGCGCGGGAGTCGATAAGTTCGCACCGTGCCTCCCGCCATTTTCACGATCGTCGGGTACGCGACGAAACCCGGATTCGGCAACAGCACCTCGTCGCCATCATCAACCAGAACCAGCAACGCGAGGTACAAAGCTTCCTGCGAACCAGCCGTCACAATCACACGATCGATATTCTCTTCGAGGTAGGGATACTCAGCAGCAATCAGTTGGCGCAGAGCGGGTAGGCCGGCGTGTGAAGTGTAGCCGTTTTGCGCTTCCGTGATGGCCGCCACGGCCGCCTCACGAACGACGCTCGGCGTCCACAAATCAGGTTCACCCAAGCCGAGATTGATGCTGCCGGGCAGCGCGCGATCGAAGACCTGCCGGATGACACTCTTCTCAATCCCCTGCAAACGTTTCGGTAACGCAAAGTTACTCAACGCAGCTTGCCTTTTCTTGTGCTTCTTTGTGGCTCAACGCAAATATTCCTCGAGTTGCACCGCCGTGTCAGTCTTTTCATCTCGATACTTCACGATTACGCCCGTGTAGAGCGAGAGTCCCCAATTACGTCCCTGCTCAGTTTGCACGGCGCGTGAACCGGGCACAACCACAGCGCCGGCGGGAATCTCGAGCGGCGCACCTGCTTTGCGTTGATAAATCTCACCACGAACGAGATCGTAAACGGGTGTCGAGCCGGTCAGAATCGTTCCCGACGCGAGCACCGCACGTTCGCGCACGATCGCGCCTTCGTAAACTCCGCAATTTCCACCGACCAGCACATCGTCTTCAACGATCACCGGCATGGCCCCTATCGGTTCCAACACGCCGCCGATCTGCGCGGCCGCGGAGATGTGCACGCGTTTGCCGATCTGCGCGCACGAACCGACCAGCGCATGGCTGTCAATCATCGTGCCCTCATCGACGTAAGCACCGGCATTCACAAACATCGGCGGCATGCAAACAACTCCCGGCGCTACGTACGCGCCGTCACGAATCGTCGATCCACCCGGAACGATGCGTACGTTGTCGCCAATCTTTGTCGGCCGCGCGGGATACGTGTCTTTGTCAAAGAACTTAAAATTTTCTCCTTCGGACATATCCGTGAGTGCGCCCATGCGAAAGCCAAGCAGCAAACCCTGCTTTACCCACGCATGGACCAGCCACTCGCCGCTCGCGTTTCTTTCTGCGGCGCGAACTTCGCCACGATTGAGCGCACTCTTGAACTCGTCGAATAAAACTCGGTCCGCCGGCGTGAAGGTTCCTTCGGGGCGTGCAGCGAGCGATTCGATCTGTTCACGCAACGGCATGCGAAGGTTCCTTCAGTAGTCCGATCTCGTCGAGAATCTCCCGCATGCGCGCGCGCGTCTTCTCCTGCACAGGCACGAGCGGCAAACGCAGTTTTTCCTCCATCATTCCCATCATCGCGAGTGCGGCTTTAACTGGACCAGGACTCGACTCGATGAAGTTTCCTTCCATCAGCGGCAGCAACTTGTAGTGCAATGCGCGGGCTTGGTCCCAGTTGCCCGCCAATGCCTGATCGTTGAGTTGCGACATCAACGCCGGTGCTTCGTTTGACGCGACTGAGATCAAACCCTCGCCACCGAGCGCGATCAACGCGAGTGTCAGCGAATCATCGCCGGAGATGACGCGGAAGTTCTCGGGACGGCCACGAAGAATCTCCATGATCTGCGACAAGTTTCCGGAAGCTTCTTTGACGGCGACGATGTTGTCCACGTCGCGCGCGAGGCGGAGGGTTGTTTCGGCTGAGATGTTTGACGATGTGCGGCCGGGAACGTTGTAGATGACAACGGGAAGACTGTTGACCGCTTCGGCAATCGCGCGGAAGTGTTGGTAGAGACCTTCCTGCGTTGGCTTGTTGTAATAAGGTGCGACGCAGAGAATCGCGTCGGCGCCAAGCGAACGCGCGGCGCGCGATTTCTGAATCGCAACCGCGGTGCAATTGCTGCCGGTGCCGGCGATCACTTTTGCGCGTCCGCGCGCGAGCTCGATCGTGGTACGGATCACGAGTTCGTTTTCCGCATCGGACATCGTCGCGCTTTCACCGGTAGTTCCGCAGGGAACAAGTACCTTCACGCCGCCACTTATTTGATATTCGATCAGGTCGCGTAAACGCCTGTCGTCAACAGCGCCCTCGCTCGTAAAGGGAGTAACGAGTGCGGTTGCACAGCCACGAAGCCAATCAACTTGTTGTGTCATGGTGCCTCCAAGGTAAGGAATTTTTGGATTGCCAATTTTCGATTGCCGATTGACGATCTACTCAACGCCTTTTCAATCGGCAATTGGCAATCGGCGATCGACAATGTCTTCAATAACATCCGCAAACTGAAAAACGCCTGTCCGGCCTGCGATCCAACGCGCGGCCAACAACGCTCCCGAAGCGAATCCTTTTCGCGATCGCGCCTCGTGTACGAGCAATATCTGATCCGCTTCCGAATCGAAGCCGGCGCGGTGCGTGCCGGGAATATAACCGGCGCGTGTTGAAGCGGTGGGGATTTTCGATCCGAGATGTTTGGCCATCAACTGGCGCAACTGTAGAGCCGTTCCCGAGGGCGCGTCGCGTTTGCGCATGTGATGCGCTTCTTCGATGAAAGGCGCGTAGCCGTCGACTGAAGCGAAGAGCGCCGCGGCGCGATCGACAATGCGATAAAAGAGGTTGACGCCGATGGAAAAATTCGCGCCGTAAACCAGTGCGCCTGAGTGTTCGGTAACGATCTGTTTCGCGGTTTGTTCGTGCGCTTTCCAACCGGTTGTGCCTTCGACGAGCGGAACGTGAGCGAGGGCACACGCTTCGATGTTTCTCAGCACCGCTTCGCCAACGGAGAAATCGATCACAACGTCATGACTACGGAGCCTGTCCGCCATTTCATTTGGATTTAAATCCCCCTCCTTTGACGTCACGATTACACCCACCTCATCACCAGCGGCTGTCGCTTCCGCAGTGACGAGTTGGCCCATTGCTCCGTTTCCAATCAGCGCGATCTTCATAATTTGTTTGCCAGCGCGATGTAGAGATCTATAGCGCGTTCCAGTTCGTGTTTGGCAATCCTTTCATAATCGGTATGCGCGTCGAGGATCGAACCCGGCCCGAGCAACAGCGGTTTGCCCCAGTTCGACAGGTACGGCACATCCGTCGTGAACCGCACCACACAATCATCAAAACCCTTGATTTCGAACAATCGCACCGGATCGTGTGCCGACGCTAATTCAACGTGCGCTCGTCCCGCAACAGCGCTCTCGATCAGCGGTTTGATTTTTTCTATATCCGTCGCAAGCCGAATTTGCAATTCCGCGCGAGCGTGGTCGGGAATCACGTTTGGTCGCGTGCCGCCGTTCAGCACGCCGATGTTGCAGGTCGTGTCGCCGAAGAAACCATCGCCGGGCCAGTCGATCGCGCGAATGTCTTGCAGCACGTCGAGTAACTTTTCCACTGCCGACTCGCCTGCTTCGGGATACGCCGAATGCGCGGCGCGTCCGTCAGTCGTAATGATGAGCCGCAACGAGCCTTTCGTTCCTTTAGCAAGGCGATTGTCCGTCGGTTCGCCGTTGATGAGGAAACGACACTCGCTTGCGAGTGGATGTTTGTTTGCGGCTTGTGCGCCGAGACTGCTGAGTTCTTCGTCGACTGTGAAAAGTAGTCCGACGCCGTTCATGCCGCTTTGGCGAAGCTTCTCGGCGGCGAAGATTTGCGCGGCGATGATGCCTTTGGCATCGCACGAACCGCGGCCGTAAATGTATTCGCCGTCCTCGCTCGATGCGATGAACGGCGGCACCGTGTCCATGTGAGTAGAGAACACGATGCGCGGTGACTCCCCGGTGGTGGCAATTACATTGAAGCGATCGGTAGCGATTTCTTGTCGTTCGACTTTAAACCCGAGACCTGCGAGGTGCGTCGCGAGAAACTCGCCCACGGAGTTCTCGTCGCCCGTCAACGACGGGATGTCGATGAGTTGGCGCGTGAGAACAAACGGGTTCATTTGCTGTTTGGGAAGAACGCGTCGTGCAATCGTTTGACTGCTTCGGCAACGCGCGTCTCTTCAATCGCGAAGGTAACGTTGATGCTGGAAGCACCTTGCGAGATGAGCGTGATGTTAATGTCGCTGATGGTGCTGAAAACGCGCGCGGCAATTCCCGGCGTGGCGCGTAAACCCTCGCCGACAACACATATGATCGCGCATCCTTTTTCGACGCGAACCGTGCCGAGTTGTTCCAACTCTTCGACAACCGCGGGCAACGTGCTGTCGTCGTCTATCGAAAGTGAAACACTGACTTCGGAAGTCGTGACGACGTCGACCACAGTGCGGTGACGATCGAACACTTCAAACAGCGCGCGCAGAAAACCGTAAGCACCCAACATGCGTGCGGAAGAGATCTGCACTGTCGTGACACCGGTTTTGTGCGCGATCGCTTTTATCGTGCGTGGTGAGGTTTCAGTTTGTGGTCCAACGAGCGTGCCGCGCTCTTGTGGCGCGCGTGAGTTACAAATGCGCACTGGAATACGATCTTCAATGGCCGGCTGAATCGTTTTTGGATGCAGGACCTTGGCGCCGAAATAGGCAAGCTCCGCCGCTTCGCCGTACGAGAGACGTTCGACCGTTTGCCCATCCGGTACGACGCGCGGATCGGCTGTCAATACACCCGTGACATCGGTCCAGATCTGGATCTCTTCTGAGCGAAGCGCGGCACCCAATAACGCCGCGGTATAATCCGAACCACCACGTCCGAGCGTTGTAGTAACTCCTGTTTTCGTAGCGCCGACAAAACCACCAATAACCGGCACGACTTTATCTTCGACGATCGGCAACAGCGACTGTTGACTCCTGGTCCATGTCTCCGCCATCAACGGCGCGGCAGAGGTGTGTTCGTCGTCAGTGATGATGCAGCATCGCGGATCGACTTGCTGAGCGTTTACTCCCCGGTGTTTTAGTGTTTCTGCAAGCAAACGGCTCGAAAGCATCTCGCCAAACGAAACGATTGCATCCTGGGTAGCGCGACCGTCGGCTGCGCGTGTGAGTAGTTGTGAGATTTGTCTGGCTGCGTTGTTAAGGTAGTCGATGAAACCGGCCGGAGATGGCAACAACTCTTCCGCGGCCTGTTCGTGACGTCGAAACGTTTCCGCGAGCAACGCTGTTGCTTCTTCAGCATCACGTTCACTCGCGACGCGCGTGCTCGACAGCAGCGCATCAGTCACGCCGCTCATCGCCGACACGACAACCACCGGCGCTTGATCCCGCCGCGCCGCAACGATGCGCGCAACGTTTTCGAGCGCAGCCGCGTCAGCGACAGACGTTCCGCCAAATTTCATTACGATCGACATGCCTGAATCCGGTAACGATCAAAAAAAGGCCGGCCGCGAGTGAACACGACCGACCTCTTCAGAGATCGCGAATCTGTAACGCGCGCTACTTCGGCACGTCACAAACTGTTCTGTCGTAGCACTCCACCGGTGTTCACCCCACACGGGGGTATGTCGGTGACAGTCCCGCGGATTTAGCCGCGGCGACCAACTCGCTGTCGTTTGCGAAGTAACGACTGCAAGCTTCGGCGACCTGCCCCTTTCGGCAAACCCCGGTCTTCGCTCAAGGTCTGCTTAATCTTGGAGGTCGCGCCTCTACTCGTTCAAAAGATCAAGTGTTGGCACAACTTAGCGAGAAGCCCTCGCGATGTCAAGGCGCTCTTCTCTGCGTCTCAGTGTCTCTGTGGTTAATTTTCCTAAGCATCATTGAACCACCGAGGCACAGAGACACAGAGAAGAGCACTTTTCCGGCAAAGCTTGCTCAATACAGGTTGAAATTGTATTCGAGGTGTAAATGGACCGAAACGGGCCGACCATTCTTCATCGCCGGCTCAAACTTGATCTTGCGCGCAGCAGCGATGGCCTGTTCTGTTAAGCCGAACGGAAGCGCTTGCAAGGCGCGTATCTGGACCACCTCACCGGAACTCGAAAAGATGGCACGCAGCACTACGGTGCCCGTGATCTGATTGCGGCGTGCTTCTTCAGTGTATTGCGGCTCCGGTTTCGACAAGAGATGCGCTCGCTGATCGACTTCTCTTGGACTGTAACTCGAACCCCATCCGCTGCGGCCGCCGGCGCCTCCAGTTCCTTCTCCGCAACAGCCGGTTTGTCCAACACCACCACCAGTGCCTCCGTCGATACCAGCGTAAACACCTGCTCCACTGCCATCGCCGATACCTGTGCCTTGATTCGTGCCGATTCCCTCACCATCGCCTGGGCCCTTCGAAGGAATCTCAGATGTCGATCTCGGCTCGCCGTAAACAGGAGCCTTCAAATCCTTCCACAGCGCGGGATCGATATCGATGCCGGCGACTGGCAGTGCAGGCGGATTAATTGGCGGAGTGATTGGTATCGCGGCCATGACTGTTGAAGGCGGCGGCAGTTCCCCGCGTTGTGGTGGGTTGCGATCGCGATTACCTCCACCGCCTCCGCCTTGCGCTGGTCGTGGGATCGGGCCCGAGCCTTCACCAGTGCCTTGGTTGAAACCGACGCCACCGGTTCTGAAGTCCATCAGAACGATCTCCGGAGCCGGCTCAGGCACGACTGCAGGAAAGAGACCACGGGGAACAGGCACGTTGTCGATCACCAGCAACACCACGACCGCGATGACCACGACAGCGAGCAATAAGGTTTTGTTCGACAATAGATCCCTGACAAACTCTGTTGCGAACCCGCGGGGATCGCTTCGCGCAAACGCGATCTGCATGGCGAGTCGCGCGAGCAGTGGTTTGGTTTCGAGAATAGTAAGTTGGTATTCGCGCGTTGGCGCGGCAGTAGAGCAGTATGCGGTCATGGCAGAACCTCGCTTGGAAGAAGACGGATCTGTTGACGCGGGGAGCCTCTATTGCTGTATTACCGGAGACAGTGAAAAGGTCACGCTCTGAGGAGACGTGATATCGGGGATTGAGATGTGAGGCCGCGCTGCCGGGATGTCCTATTTGATCAGATTGAACAGTTTTGTCGCGCGCGCGTTGTCGATGCGCTGCAGGATGCGGTACTGCTCGAGCGCGGCGTTTCGATTGTTCATCGCGATGTACGACATGCCGAGATTGTAGTGGGCCGAAGCGTAGTTGGTCTTCTGGCGAATGGCAGTCTGATACTCCTGAACGGCCTCGGTGTAACGGCGCAGTTGATGAAGGGCGTAGCCGATTTCATTGTAGGCTTCGGGATACTCGGCCTTTAACCGGATCGCGCTTCGCAACGCAGCGATCGCTTCGGTGTAACGCTGGGCGTCGTTGTAGCACCAGCCGAGATTGTAAAAAGCAGTTGCGTTGTTTGGACTGATGTCCAGCCCTCGCTTGTAGGCGTTGACGGCTTTGGGATACTCCTTGGTGTTGTAGTAATAGACATCGCCGAGTCCGAGATGCGCGAGCGCCATGTTGGAATTCAGTTTGATTGCTTCGTCGTATTCTTCGATGGCTTCGGAGTAGCGGCCGAGATTTCTGAGCGCGTAACCGAGTTCGTTATGTGCTTCAGGGTAATCGGTCTTGTATGAGAGTGCGGACTTCAAACTCGTGATTGCATCGTCGTAATTTTTCTGTTCGTTGTAGATCCAACCGATCTGATAGTGGGCGCCGGCGTAGTCAGACTTGTTGCGAACGGCTTGCTGGAAAGCGCTAAGGGCTTCGTTGTATCTCTCGAGTTTTTTGTTTGCATAGCCCAACTCGAAATACGCGGCTGCGTAGGTTGGTTGCAGTGCAACGACTCGCTTTAGCGGATCGAGCGCGGCTTGGTAATCTTCGAGATCGTTGTAGATCCAACCGATCCGATAGAGCGCGCTCGCCATTGACGGGTTGAGTTCCGCGGCTCTGAGATACGACTCGAGTGCCTCTTTATACTGCTTCGCGTTGTAACGCGCTTCGCCTTGTTGGTAGTAGGTGTTCGCCGCGACGGAGTTGCTGGTCGCCGGTGTCGTGGTTGGTGTTGTCGGTTTACGGGTCGCAGGAGGAGTTCGTCTTGTCGAGGCGGGCCTGTTGACCGGTGTTGTCGTGGCCGCCGGTTTGTTACTTGCCGGTTTCGTCGCTGGCTTAGTGCTTGGGCGATTGGTGGTACCGCCGCCGATCGTGCCGCCGCCGGTGGCGGGTTCGTGTTGCGCCGTTGCGATGCCCGCGGAGGCGAGTAGACACACGAAGGCGGAGAGAGAGATTAGGGAAAGGCGGCACCGGGTTGACATCAGATTATCTCCTGCGAATCAGACAGCGTTGTTTGCTGCGACATAGATGCTGTTGAAGTGGAAACAGCTACGAACTGCTGCGGGCATTATAGTTTGGAAAGCGGCGTGGTGTGAATGGTATTTGCGGGTGCGGTTTTCGAAAAGCTTCAGCGCTTTGCAACGAGCCGCATTCTTCTATCAAAAGCCGCATTTTTTGAGGAACCGCACGCGCGTTTGACAGCCTAAAACTCAGTGCGCTAACGTAACGCGCTTGCCCTAGCGCACGAACAACACACCTTATGCGTCCCGTTCGTCTAGTGGCCTAGGACACCGCCCTTTCACGGCGGCGACACGGGTTCGACTCCCGTACGGGACGCCAAACTTCAATTCCCTTAGGATCCGTCGTTAGTGTCGCGGCACCGGTATGAGGCGAATTTCTCCCGCGAACAAAACTCCAGGGTCGTTAGCTCGCGGCTTCGTCATAAAATTCATTCCAATCCAGGTACTGCTCAAGTATTTCATCCAATTCGGAACCGTCTAAATGAATGATTAATGCGCCTAGTTTGAGGTTGCCACGTGCTATAGCAAGTACCGCCAACGTTGATTGTAGAGTTTCGGTGTCGGTGGTCTTCCCCAGTGTGACGAGCGCAAGTTGATCCAGTTTCCGCCAGGCTGATTTGTAATCATCACTTAGCCATTCAGGCAATGACGGGTTTCTCTTATGGTGCCGCTCGACCTCAATCGTCGCAATCAACGCAAAGAGATTCCAATCCGGCTGATTGTCACTGTGGTAAAGATCGACTAACGCGGATACGGCAGCATACGAAGCCTCGCCGACATCACCCTGATGATGCAAATTGTCCCACAACTCCTCCCAAGCATTTGCGACGTCAAGGTTAACCGCCAGTTTCGAGATTGCAGGGCGCGGATCATACGGCAGCCGATAACCACCGGCTAACGTCGACCATTTCGAATCAGTTAACAGCATGTTGAAATCAGCGAGCGGTAAACTCCTTCACCTTGAGTTCGGTATAAAAAGCCCCACAGGTGACTGCGTTTCCAATCCACTATGGGAGAGATGATACGCAAAGGCAAGACAGCTTTTGTGAGGTTTTAGCGAAAAGTATCCGCCGGAGCGCAGAGCGAATAATGACATTTAATCTTAAGATGTAGTTTCATAACAATCGAAGGCTGCAAGCAGCAAAGGCGTATCTCACTAATGAAGCATCTCTCCGGCGATAGCCTATCTTATGTTCACGGCGCGTGTGACGTGCCGCTAATTGGCGAGACGATCGGCGATCTTTTCGACCGTGTCACTGAGAAGATCCCGGATAACGAGGCGCTAGTCTCGTGTCATCAAGGACTGCGCTACACCTACCGTCAGCTTCAGGCGGCCTGCGACCTTTTGGCACGGGGACTGATGGCCTGCGGTATCCAGAAGGGAGAGCGTGTCGGCATCTGGTCACCGAACTATGCGGAGTGGGTCATTACGCAGTTCGCCACCGCAAAGATCGGCGCGATCATGGTCAACGTCAACCCCGCCTACCGGGTGCATGAACTGGAATACGCGCTACGGCAGTCAGGATGCCGCGCGTTGATCGTCGCGCCGCCATACAAGACTACGGACTTCGCCGCGCTGCTGCGCGAGGTCTGTCCCGAGCTCGAGGACAGTGCTCCGGGCCGTCTTTCCGCCGCACGGCTGCCGCAACTGCGCACGGTGATCGCACTTAGTGCACAGAGCGTGGGCGGAACCAACACCTGGCAGCAGGTGATGGCTATGGCCCATGAGGTCTCGCCGGATCTGCTGGCAGCACGACAGCGGTCGCTTAACTTCGACGACGCTATCAACATTCAATACACGTCTGGAACAACGGGTCTGCCGAAGGGCGCCACGCTTTCGCACCACTCGATCCTCAACAACGGATTCTTCATCGGCCAGCGGATGCGCTTCACCGAACGGGACCGGCTTTGCATCCCTGTTCCT
>DATEHX010000367.1:0-9868 GCA_035279345.1 Pyrinomonadaceae bacterium
CAGTACACGCGGCCGCCTGAGTTCCGCGGCATGAAAGTCCCGGAAGTTTTGTTGAGTGGGAATCACGCGGAGATCGCCCGTTGGCGAAAAGAGGCCGCACTGGAAAAGACACGGCGCAAGCGCCCAGATTTATTGAAGAGCGAGTAAGTGAACGCGGAAAGAAGGAGCATCACAATGAACCGATTGGATAAGATTGAAGAGACGCAGTTAAGAAAGAATATTCCGGAGTTTCAGCCGGGCGACACGGTCCGCGTTCATGTCCGGATCAAGGAATCCGAGACGAAAGAAAGATTGCAGGCTTTTGAAGGCGTCGTGATTGCGCGTAAGCACGGTGGTGCACGCGAAACGATCACGGTCCGCAAGACCAGCTTCGGCGTCGGCGTCGAGAGAATCTTTCCGCTGCACGCCACGATCATCGATCACATCGATCTCGTCAAACGAGGACGCGTCCGGCGCGCCAAGCTCTACTACCTCCGCGGACTTCGCGGCAAAGCAGCACGTATTCGCGAGCGCGATACGCGCAGCGAGCGGAACGGAGAACAGGCCGCGGCAGCTAAAGGCAAGTAGGATCTTTTCGGTCTGAAGTTGACACGGGAGAAACCGATTGCGGATCGCAATCGATGCGCATTCTGTCGGGGCGAAGCTTGGGGGAAACGAAAGCTACGCCGTTAACCTTATCGAAGCGCTCGCGCAGATCGATAACGTCAACAAATACACTCTCTACGTCACCACTGCCGAAGCTCACGATCGTTTTCACCAGCGCTGGCCCAACTTCAAAGTTCACACCACGCTGCCTCACACGCCGCTGATCAGAATCCCACTGACACTCAGTGCAGAACTACGCAAGCACCCGGTCGACGTGTTGCACGTGCAGTTCACGGCGCCGCCGTTCTGTCCGTGTCCGGTCGTGGTCAGCGTTCACGATCTCTCTTTCGAACATTTGCCGCAGACTTTTCTTCGCCGCAGCCGAACGCAATTGCGATTGACGGTGCGGCATTCTGCCCGGCGTGCCGACCGGATACTGACGCTGTCCGAACACACGCGTGGTGACGTTATCGAGACTTATAAGATCGATCCTGCAAAGGTTACTGCTATTCCTTTAGCCGCTCCGGCCCACTTTGGTCCGGTGACTGACGATAAGGAACTTCAACGTGTACGACACAATTACGGGATAGACGGCGACTACGTTTTGTCAGTTGGTTCTATTCAGCCCCGGAAGAATCTTGTGCGTCTTATTAATGCTTACGCAGCGTTGAGAGGCGCACAGGTAGGTAACAGATACCCAAAACTCGTCATAGTAGGTAAGAGAGGTTGGCTTTACGACGAGACTTTGCGTGTGCTTGAAGAAACAGGCGTCAAAGATTCCATAGTTTTGACCGGCTATGTGCCCGAGACGGATTTGCCGGCACTTTATTCGGGGGCGCTCTGTTTTGTGTATCCGTCATACTTTGAAGGCTTTGGCTTGCCGCCGCTGGAAGCAATGAAGTGTGGCGCGCCGGTAGTCGTCGGAAATGCGACCAGCCTGCCGGAAGTTGTTGGTGATGCTGGTCTGAAAGTTGATCCGTTCGATGTCTCCGCCATCGCCGGGGCCATCAACGAGTTAATCAACAATTTGGAACTTCGCAGGGAACTGAGTGTTAAAGGTCTAAAAAGGGCCGAACTGTTTGATTGGCGAGAAACTGCCCGGCAAACATTGAGAGTCTACGAACAAGTCGCGCGGAAACCGAACCGTTCCGCAGCAGTTACGTAAAATGCGCATCGCTATCCTGGGAACCCGAGGCATTCCCGCCAGCTATGGTGGGTTTGAGACCTTCGCCGAGCACCTCTCCACGCGCCTCGTTGCTCGTGGTCATGACGTGACCGTCTACGGCCGCGCGCATTACATTTCACCACGACAATTGGAGTATCACGGCGTGCGGCTCGAAATTTTGCCCACGATCCGTCACAAATACTTCGACACCGTGGTCCATACGTTTCTCTCCGCGGTTCACGCCGTCTCCCAGCGCTTCGACGCTGCTTTGATCTGCAACTCAGCAAATGCGCCGTTCAGTCCGATTCTGCGTTTTACGGGAACGCCGGTGGCGATCAACGTCGACGGGCTGGAGCACAAACGCAAAAAGTGGGGTTGGTTGGGCCGGCGTTACTATCGTCTCGCTGAGTATCTCTCGACGGTGGTGCCGAACGAAGTCGTGACGGATGCGCAGGTGATTAAGGAGTATTACCAAGCCCATTACAACACGCCATCAACAATGATTGCGTACGGCAGTGAAGTGGAACGGCGTCCGGATCGAACGACGGTTCGTAAGTGGCGCGTCGAGCCGAATCGGTATGTTCTGTACGTTTCACGGTTGGAACCGGAGAATAATGCCCATCTCGTGATCGAGGCTTTCAAAAAGGTGCGGACCGCGTACCGGCTACTGATCGTTGGCGACGCTCCCTACGCTGAGAGTTACATAAATAACCTGAAGGCCCAGGCGCGCGGCGACAAACGGATCATCTTCACCGGCTTTGTTTTTGGCCAGGACTACCGCGCACTCCAGCAAAACGCTTATTGCTACGTTCACGCCACCGAGGTCGGCGGAACGCATCCCGCGCTGCTAGAAGCGATGGGTTATGGAAACTGTGTGCTGACACTGGCCACGCCGGAAAACATGGAAGTCGTTGGCGACGCAGGCGTGCCATACATTGACGAATTCGATCTCGCTGAGAAATTACAACGCGTGCTGCGCGACGGTTCGCTGGTTCAGGCTTACCGGCATCGCGCCCAACTCCGCGTGCGAACTCATTACGATTGGGAAAACGTCGTGGACCAGTACGAGCGGCTTTTTGCCCGGATGTGCGGTCAGGAACTTCCCGAAACCTCACGAATGCGAGAACCCGCACCAGAAATCTCCAGCCCGGTCTAGTTATTTTGTGCTTTTTTGTGGCTCAGAAAGAGGAATGCCCCGCCAACTCAGGGGAACTGGCGGGGCAAAGCGTGAAAGGGCAGGGTTCGGGCAAAACAAGGGTGGCAATCCAAAGCATGTGAACCACTCAAAAATACGAACGGTTCGTACGGGCGGTGCGTTATTGCGGGCAAAGATACTGATTAAAATAGCTAAAACTCCGCACAGCCCATTGGCACCCACAGACTTTTCAAATAGCAAAAAACCTTACTAACTATGAAGTGTGAGGAATTATACGTTTTAATTGTGACCTGTCAAGCACATTATTAACTATTTCGCAAAAATTTCGTGACGGGTCACTCGCCGGATCGGGCGCCCGAAAGTCGCTGAGCCTGGCGGCGCACGGCTTCCGAGACGTTGCGGTTCTGCATGAGGTTTTGGAGGTCCTTGGTCCGGATGCGGAGCAGGATGTTCAGCGCTGTTGGAATCGGCGTCTTTGGATTACGGGCCAGGTTGTGAATTATCGAATAGGACCGCGCCCAGCTCCTGTTCATCGAGATCAGCCGCAGCACCTCATCCGACACCGTGCGCATCGCGGCGATGTTCTCAATTTCCTGCTCGGTAATACGCGGGTTCGCAACCACCGCCGAACAGACCACCTTGTTTGAATCTCGAATCAGAATACCGCGCGCTTCGCGATCGCCTTTCATCGCCAGCTTCATGCGGTCTTTCGTGTTCATGAACATGATGCGGCGAATCAAGGAGATACGTTCGGCGTTAACTTCACTACCCGTTTCGAGCCGCTCCTGATCGAGAATGCGTTGCACGTTGGCGGCGCTTTCCTCCGCCGTCTCCGAAATCAGATCAGCGTAACGCTCGGCCGGCAACCAACTATCGTCGAGGTCGGCGTCGGAAACCTCGATGTGCTGAGCGATGAGCCATGCATCGTCGAAACTGAGTTCGCCGGTGGCAGTAGTTAATTCCGCCGTTTCGAAAAACTCGGCGGCGGCAGTTTGACCACGCGCACGCAATTCGTCAGCGATCTGGCGGGCGCCGCGTTCCTTTTCGAAAAACTCTTTGCGTGTTTCGCGTGCGCGGCGTTCGGCTTCACCGGTACGTGCGGGGTTTGCCAGTATGGCTTCGATCAACTCGGGCGCACGCACCAGTCGTTGCTGGTTGATGGCGATTAGTTCGAGCAACGAACCGTGCGCTGTGGCAGCAGCGAGTTTTGCGAGTGCGTCGTCGGGCGTCTGCGGGTTAAGGATCGCAGCTTCGTAAATGTTTAGCGTTGCGTCGGGTTGTGTAGCGAGATACGCGAGCACACTCGGCGGCGTGTCGTCGGCTGTTGCCGCGACGAGAAGGTCTTCCGGAGTTTCAGATTTGAGAGTTTCTTTTGCGGCGGAGGAGAGTTCAGCGTCGTTGCCGCCGGCGAAGGCCACGAGTATCTCCAGCAGCTCGTGCTGCTGGAGCGGCAACATTCCGCGAGCCGCGGCAAGCCGCGCCGGATGCGGAGCGGTGCCGCTGATGATCGCTTGAACGACGGGATTAGTGGAGCTCAAAGAGGTTTGGATAGGTCCTATTGACCTATAGGTCCTATTGAATAGGTCCTATCGGACCAATAGGACCTATATCGATCTAACGCTAGCGCGTCAGGCGTTTATGCCGTGACATTTCTTGTATTTTTTCCCTGACCCGCAAGGACAAGCCTCATTGCGGCCGACCTTGGGTTGATCGCGGACCACCGTCTTAGTCTTACCTGCCTCTTCGCCGGCGGGAGCCGCACCTTGATTTGGACCAGTGAAGGTCAACGGCGACGGCCTCAGTGGCGCTCGACGGCGAACCGTTTCGGGAGGATCTCCAGACACGATTTGCAGATTGAAGAGCGAACGAATGGTGCTCGTGTCGATGCGGTCGAGCATCTCCTGGAACAGGTCGAAACTCTGCTTCTTGTACTCAACCAGCGGGTCCTTCTGGCCGTAACCAACCAGCCCGATGCCCTGCTTCAAATGGTCTAACGACAGCAAGTGGTCTTTCCACTGCGCGTCGATGATGTTGAGCATGATGATGCGCTCGTAGGTGCGCATCGCTTCGGGACCGATCTGCTTTTCCTTGTCCTCGTATTTGAGTTTCAGCCGTTCCCAAATCGTGTCGACGACTTCCTGCGATGTGTAATTTTGAAGCTCGAGATGCTCGCTGTCGACGTCGAAATCGTAGATGGTCTTGATCTGAATCTTATAGTTTTCAATGTCCCAATCGTCAGGCGAAACATCCGGATTCAAATACTGCCGCGTGATGTCTGACAGCAAATCGTAAGCAACACCCGCAGCCGGCGGATCGCCCAACAAGTACTCACGCTGATCGGGTTCCTCCATCAACTGCCGGCGCAAACCATAGATCGTCTCGCGCTGCTTGTTCATGACGTCGTCATACTCAAGCAGGTGTTTGCGAGCTTCGAAGTTGCGGCCTTCAACCGACTTCTGCGCGGCGGCGATTCGTTTCGAAACCATTCCCGACTCGATCGCCACGCCCTTCTCCATGCCCAGCCGCTGCATCAACGCTTTGACTTTATCGCCGGCGAAGATGCGCATCAGATCGTCTTCCAACGACAGAAAGAATCGCGACGAGCCCGGGTCGCCCTGGCGTCCGGCACGGCCACGAAGCTGATTGTCGATGCGCCGTGATTCGTGACGTTCAGTGCCGAGGATGTGCAAACCACCGAGGCCGACTACTTCCTGGTGCTCCTCTTCGACGATTCGCTTCGCGCGTTCGTATGCGACTTTCCACTGTTCTTCAGTCGCGTCGTCGGGATCGATCTCGTCCTTCTTCAGAAACTCGCGGGCCATGAAATCCGGATTGCCACCGAGGAGAATGTCGGTACCACGACCGGCCATGTTGGTGGCGATCGTTACCGAACCTTTGCGGCCCGCCTGGGCCACGATCTCCGCTTCGCGCTCGTGGTACTTCGCGTTCAGCACGTTGTGCGGCACCGCGACCTTCAGCAACCGGCGCGCGATTAATTCAGAGTTCTCAACCGAGACGGTACCGACGAGCGCCGGCTGGCCTTTCTCGTAACACTCTTTGATCTCTTCGACCACCGCGTCCCATTTTTCAGGCAATGTGCGATAGATCACGTCTGAGTTATCGACACGAACCATCGGCATATGCGTCGGGATCACGATGACGTCGAGTTTGTAAGTCGAGGCAAATTCCGCCGCTTCCGTTTCGGCGGTACCGGTCATACCTGACAGTTTCTCGTAAAGGCGGAAATAATTTTGCAGCGTGATCGTCGCGAGCGTCTGGTTCTCTTTTTCGATCTCGACGCCTTCTTTTGCTTCGACCGCCTGGTGCAAACCGTCTGACCAACGGCGGCCTTTCATCAAGCGTCCGGTGAAGTCGTCGACGATGATGACCTCGCCATCCTGGACCACGTACTGGTGATCGAGCCTGTAAAGCGTGTGAGCCTTCAACGCCTGCTCGACGCAGTGCAGCAACTCCATGTTCGAAGGATCGTAGAGATTGCCAACGCCCAGCAGACGCTCTGCCTTATCCACACCTTCTTCCGTCAATACCGCGGTGTGCGCTTTTTCATCGACAACGTAGTCGCCGGTCTTCTTACCGTCGACATCTTCGCCCTTCTTGAGGTGCGGAATAATCGCGTCGGCGTTTTTGTACTTGTCGGTCGCTTCGTCTGATGGACCGGAAATGATGAGCGGTGTTCGCGCTTCGTCGATCAGGATCGAGTCAACTTCGTCGACGACGGCGAAGTAGTGACCACGCTGCACGCAGGTCGCGAGGTCAAACTTCATGTTGTCGCGCAGGTAGTCGAAACCAAACTCGTTGTTGGTTCCGTAAGTGATGTCCGCGGCGTAAGCTGCCTGGCGTTCGAAGTCGTCCATGTCGTTCTGAATGCAACCGACTTCGAGACCGAGGAAACGATGGATCTGGCCCATCCACTCCGCGTCGCGCGAAGCGAGGTAATCGTTTACGGTAATGACGTGCACGCCGCCACGGCCGGTCAGCGCATTTAGATACGCAGGCAGGGTAGCGACGAGCGTTTTACCTTCACCAGTTCGCATCTCCGCGATCTTGCCTTGATGCAGCACGATGCCGCCGATCATCTGCACGTCGAAATGGCGCATGCCCGTCGTGCGCACACTCGCTTCGCGAACAACCGCAAACGCCTCCGGTAGAAGCTCGTCGAGAATCGTTCGTTCGCGGCGTTTGCGTTCTTCCTTATCGGTAACACCGGCAACCGCTTGCTGGACCTTTTCTTTGAAAGCCGCAGTGCGCCCGCGCAACTCATCGTCTGAAAGTTTTTGGACCGACGGCTCGAGTGCGTTGATTTGGTCGACCAGCGGATTGATCGATTTGAGAAACCGCTGGTTACTGCTGCCGAATACTTTGGTTAAAAATTTATCGAAACTAGCCATACTGTGTTGAATTGTATTCTAAATTAAACTCCGGGTTCCAGTTGCTTCTTGATCATATCGACCACGCTCTGCCGTGGCATCGAGAAATTCACCACGACTTTGTTGCCGTCCGGCGACGCGCTCGTGTTCTTCATTATCACTTCTTCGTCTTTTCCGGAACGCGAACCGGCGCCGAAAAAGAGCAGGTTGTTGAGTATTCCCGCGACTGATTGCGCTCGTGCTGACGAGGACGTTTCCGAAGCAACCGACGCGAGCACTTCATTCTCACCTTGCTTAACTGTAATGATGACTTTCGCGCCCGGATTGTCTTTGCTGATTGGTTGCAGGTAGATCAGAAAGCCACTGTCATTCAAGGCAGCGACCATCCGGCCAAACAGATCGACGAGATTCTCGTCACCAACCTTCTTCGTGAAACGCGGATTCTGAAGTTTTCCTTTCTCATCCAGTTCCGCCTCAATCACAACCTCAAACGGCTTGTTCAGATCGAGTTTGCCCTGGTTCTTCAGGTTGTTTACGTAAGCGGCGAAGTCTTTCAGAGCCTTCTTGTTGATCTGATTCTCGTCGGGCAGCGCGACACTATTTTGCGCAGCCGTCTCTTCGAGCTTCTTCTGTGCGTCCTCTGCATTCAACGGCGGTGACGGAGACGCCGATGGCGATGCTTGCGCAACCGCGGACGGAGAGACGGAAGCACTCGGACTGCCGGCAGGTGACGCACTAGCCTCAGCACTCGGCGATGGTGACGCCTCGGGATCCGGAGTCTTCGGGTTCCACTGCGAGATGATCTTCGGCGCGAACGGATCCGCGGCCGCCGCCGCCGTTTGCGCGGGAAGCTTGCCGTCTATTTGTGCTTCGAGTGCGAAGTAGCCGTCCGGATAGCGAAACTTTTCGTTGCTGAGCTGGACGAGTTGGACGTCATCGCCGATTTCAGTGCCAACGTAGTCTTTTTCTACAAACTTTGTGCTCGCGATCAGTGCGGCGATGTTGAGCGTGTCGCGAAAAGCCGGGACGTAAGTGACCAGCCATACAAGCGCCAGATGCAGTACGAGCGAGGCGCCGACAAGCTTTAGCAGCACCGCCGCTCTGGAAGCGCGATTAACCTCAAAATTTTCGAACAGCTCAGTCATTTCTATAAAAACGCCCCGGATTGAAAACGGCCAATTTGAAAACGTCAGAGGGGCGTTTTTGTTTCAGCGCTTTAGACGCCTCGAACACCCGAGGCGTTGCGATCTGGAATTGTAACTCGCCCGGCTTTTGTTAGCACTCGGCGATAGCATTTCGCAGGCCACGGCAGACGCGGCTAGAATGGGTAACATGCGCGGAAATGGTCGTAAACATTGGGACAGAAGATCAAAACACCGTTCAAATCCCGGCGGCCGCAAAACCCACGCGCCGCGGCAGCCTGAGGGAAAAATCTCCCACTCGCGCGACGTGAAGAAACTACTGCACGGCATCGGAACGCCCCCGCCCGCGCCCTTTCAACCCGATCCGTTTCAACTCGAAGCCCTCGCGATGCTGGAGTATGAAGACGTACTCGTTACGGCGCCCACCGGCAGCGGCAAAACGTGGATCGCGCGCGAGGAGATCCGGCGGTTGCTGAGCGCCGGCAAGCGAGCCTGGTACACGACGCCGCTGAAAGCGCTCACAAACTCAAAATATCAGGAGTTTATTGACGAATTCGGCGCCCCAAGGGTGGGCATTTTGACCGGTGACCGGAAAGAGAACTCCGACGCCCCGCTGATTGTCGGCACGACCGAGATCTATCGCAACCAGCTCTTCGACTCGCTGCGCACCGGAAGTGAAGTCAACTCCGATCTCGTGGTGCTCGACGAAGCCCACTATCTTGCGGATGAAGAGCGCGGACACGTTTGGGAAGAGGCGATCATTCTGACGCCGCCGCGAATCCGGTTGCTGTTGCTGTCGGCGACGATTGGCAACGCGGGTGATTTTGCTAGTTGGCTGGAAGAAGTTCGAGGTGTGCGTTGCGGAGTGATCACCGGTCCGGGAAAACGTCCAGTGCCGCTGCGTTCGGCGGTGCTGCTCCCGGACAAACGATTGTTGGCCTTGATTGATGAAACCGGAAGGATTAATCCACAGGTTACACAACTGATTCATGAAACTGCGAATGCCTGAAATGCCGCCGGCGACGTTGCTGTCGGCGTTGGAGGGTTACAACCTGTTGCCCGCAATCGTGTTCATGCCGACGCGCCGCCGGTGCGACAAAGCAGCGTCGGAAGCGGCGCTGGCGCGACCGTTTGCGAACGATCAGCGTCGCGAAGAACGGCGTGAGTTTATGCGTTCGTTTGTCGAGCAGCATCCGGAAGTACGCGGACACAGGCATTGGGACACGATCATCCGCGGCGGCGTCGCGTCGCATCACGCGGGACATATTCCGGCGTGGAAACTCGTGATTGAACGTCTGATGAGCGCCGGTTTGCTCGACGCGATCTTCGCGACGGCGACTGTTGCCGCGGGGGTTGATTTTCCGGCGCGCAGCGTTGTGTTGACGGGTGCGGACGCGCGCACCGCGGGTGGCTGGCGCCCGTTGTCGGCTTC